>JBEBIF010000157.1:0-7605 GCA_040080515.1 Chitinophagaceae bacterium
GATGCATCTATAGGCAACGGGCATGGTTTGTTCACTTATTATCTTGTTGACGGATTAAGTGGCGTGGCAGACAATATCGGCCCGCCGGACAATAAAGTAAGCTATGAGGAAATAAAAAGCTATGTAGATAAGAATGTACCGTCAGTAGCACAACAACGCTTCCGAAAAAAACAGGATCCTTATTTCTGCTGTACTGAGAACAGCAATAAGATCATCAGCATCGTGGATACTGCCTATCTGAGCAATTGGCTAAAGATCAAACGCCAGCAAAACAGGGGTGGTGGCAATTCATTTAACGGGGCCATTCGCCGTTCTACCCGCAATTTTTTTGAAGCAGACACGGTATTGATTGAAACTTACAACCGTTTTTACCAGGCAGTAAAAGACAAAAAAATATCTGGTACGGCTTCTGCAGAAGATTATTTTTCCCAACTGAATAAAAAATTCCCGGGCAATCCATACACTCTTGATGCTAAATCAACACTAGCTGTGGAATACATCAACGAAGCACAGGCAAGGGTGGATGAATACCTTTCGTGTAATGAGCCATCTGCAAAACAAAAGTCAGCTAACTATGAAGCTGGTTTGCGATTGGAAAAAGCGATCAATATCCTTCGGGAAGATGATCCTGATTTTGCCAACTCACTACGGGGAAGAATGCATTTGCTGAAAACAAGCAATAGTGATGCTGACAGAAATGCAGCCTTTCAAAATGCGTATGCTGCATTATCAATTGACCGAAACGGTGCTTATATTCAAAACAAACTGGCGTTACTGCATTTAGAAAACAACAGGGCCGATAGCGCATTATATTATGCTGAAAAAGCGTCCACCACAGCGCCAAAATGGCAATGTGCATTGAATACACTGGCATTGGTAAGAAAAACAACAGCGAAGCAGCCGAATAAAAATAAACCTGTCCGGAAAAATAGCTTTGGTGGTGTAGCCGGAGGCGGAATAAGCCAGCTGACACCCACCTTTGCGGGAACCCGCAATACTAATATTATTGCCGTAAATCCTAAGGATATCGTTAAAGCAGATCTGGGTATTTTTTACCAGGTAGGTATTGGTAACAGCATTGCGATACGGCCCACTACCCTGGTATCTATGGAAGGCGGCGAACTGGTGTACGACCGGCGGTTTGTCACCGGCGGGCAGATATTTCACGACACAGTAAAATTGAAAAATACATCCGTAAGTGTGGCGCTCCCGGTAATTATCTATTTGTCCGGTAAGAAAGTAGCTCCCTATATTTCTTTGGGGCCAAGCTTTAATTATATACTAAGCCAGGATGCCACTTCTTCAGAATTAGTGCCGGTAAAAAAATCCGTGTTCCTCGGAGATGCAGCATTGGGAGTGGATATTCCGCTGGGTAAAAGCAGGTTATTGCTGTCTTCTGAATTAAAATACACACAAGGCTTCAATGATCAGAAGGAGACCGGAACGGCTGATGTTTCCGACGTATTATCATCATTGAAAAAAAGAGGAGTAACGTTTAGTATTTATTTGAGAGGAAGATAACATGAACTGCTTACTGAACTAAAGCCGGGTATAAATTATTTGCCGCTTTCGGCTAGAACTACAAATTCCTGCTCCAGCCCCTGGGATGCTTCGTAGAGTTTATTGATAAACTCTCTCCCCCACTTTGCATAATAGTAACCCAGGTTCTCCCTGCGCTCCTGTAATCCATTACCCGGGAAAAGGTTTTCTTTGATAGTATGAACCTGCCGCTGATGATCAGCAAATTTTCTTTTCTCTGCCCGCAGCATTTTCTTTTCCAGCTCCTGCAGCCGGTAAACTGTTTTTGCTTTTAAGGATTCCACATGTTTTTCCAATGTAGTATCCACCGCTGCGGCCTGTTTCTTGAAGGTCTCGTATAATTTTTCCAGTTCTGTTAATGAACCGTTCAGTTTTGTCTCATTCTTACTTTCCCGGGTTACCAGTTTATTCATCAATTCCTCTTCCGGTAAAAAGAAATCATCGACGGTGAATCCCAGTTTACTGACAGCCGCCTGCCATTTACTTTCCACAATTAAAAAGGAATTGCGCAGCACTAACACCGGGAATGGAACTTTATAATGATCAAAGAGGTCTTTCAATTGCAACCAATAAGCTGTTTCTCCGCCTCCGCCTATAAAAGCAATATTCGGCAATATCGTTTCCTGGTAAAGCCCCCGCAAGATCACATTGGGGCTGAAACGCTCCGGGTGATCCTTTAATTCTTTTAGCAGTTCTTCCTTGCTAAAAGATATATCCGAATTAAGCACTTCGTACCTCGTACCCCGTAGTTCTATCCGTTCTCTTTTATCATTCAGTAAATAAAATACATTGATCTCTCTTGGATTAGCCTGCACTTTATACCCGGCTTCTTCCAGTTTTTCTGCAGATGCTGCTACAATACCTGAAGCAGTTTGCTGGAGCAGGTCATCTTCAAAAACAGCAGCCATTTGTTTTTTTAATACCGCATTATCCGGTTGCAACACGATCAACCCGTGATCTGCAAACAATTTATTTACAAACTGAAAAGTAGCATCAGCGATCATTGCTCCTTCCTTATAAAACTCCTTTAAAAGGGAAATGATCTCCTTGCCACCAGGTAATACGGTTAGCTGGCCTTCTACCAGGTCGATCAGTTTTACCAGTTGTTTGTCAATTGTCATTCTTCCCACTGCCCCTGTTTGTTTGGTTTCCCAAACTAATTTTTGTCCGCCCACCCATATGTGATTCAGTTCATCCAGGTCTGCATCTTCTGAACCGATATAAAAAACTGGTACAAAGTGTTGCCCGGGTAAAGCGGCTTTCAATTGATCTGCCAGTTTAATGACGTGAATGATCTTATAAATAAAATACAGCGGGCCGGTGAAAATATTGTTTTGATGTGCGGTGGTAATGGTAAACGTTTCAGCAGATAGTAATGATTCAATATTCCTTTTCACTTGTTCACTGGTTGCCACTCCTTCATATTGCTTTTTTAACTCTTGTACCAATACTGAGCGGTTGGTGGGAAATTTTTTTCGCCCTTCTATCGCTTTTTGTAATCCTTGTATCGTTGGCGGAGAAGCAAAGAATGGTTTCAATGCGGCTGCCTGGTCAATATAATCCAATGCGATCTTTGAGAAAGCTCCGGTCTGACGATAAGGCAAGCGGGTAGATGTACAGTTCATAAGAGGTTGTAAAAGTAAGAAGTTGAATACGATACTGCCAACCGGTCAGCAAATTTTTAACTAAATCGTTCAACAGCAAACGGCTTTATATCCATACTCACCGCCTGTTGATTCACCAGTTCACTCACCAGCCGGCCCGTTCCGGCGCCCAAACTCAGGCCCAGCATGGAATGCCCGGTAGCCACCGTTACATTTTTGTATTTTTTTATCCTGCCAAGATAAGGCAACCCATCAGCAGAGCAGGGCCTGTATCCGTACCATATCTTTTCTTTAGCGGGCAGCGGCACATCAAAATCCGGGTAGAAACGTTTCACTGCATCCAGCACTCCCTGCACCCGGTTCATCCGGGGTGGTGTTTTGTGTGAAGTGATCTCCATTGTACCACCAAAGCGTATCTTATTTCCATCCATCGGTGTAATGGCTGCACGGCCCTCCAGCAATACTGCCGGGTAATTGACCTTATACGGAGAGTCTTCTAACGTGACCGAATAGCCCCGGCCGGGCATCATTGGAATTCTTGTCCCCAATAATTTTGCCGTTTCCCGTCCCCAGGAACCGGTAGCCACCACCACTTCATCCTGTTCATACATTTTATCCACCGTGATGACTTTCGTTATTTTACCATTGGCCTTTTCAAAACTGATCACTTCCTGGTTGGGTATCAATTGAACACCCTGTTGCTTCAGAAAATGAATCAAGCTGCTCATCAGTTTATTGGGAAAGCAATGCGCATCACAATTAAACAAGATCGCACCGATAGCATTGATCCGGGTTTGTGGTTCCATTGATTGTAATTCTTCTTTGCTGATCAGCCGGGTATCATTCAATCCTAACTCATGGGCTTTCTCCACAGTATGTGTGGCATGTGCGGCCCCTGCTTCCGATTGAAAGATTTCCAGCAACCCTTTATGCTCGTAAGCAAAATCAAATCCGGGAATTTTTACCCAGGATTCATATTCACTTTTACTCATTAGCGCAATATCCCTCAATGGTACTGCTGCCGATTGTACATGGTCTTTTGTAGCGCTGCGGATGAATTTCAATCCCCAGTTGACGAGATTCCAGTCGAACCGGGGCTGTATATAAAAAGGACTTTTAGAATTCCACATCCATTTGAAACCCTGTTTTACAATGCCGGGAGTGGCCAATGGAATAAAATGACTGGGGCAGATATAACCACAGTTGCCGTAAGAACAATTATCAGTAAAATCCCCTTTATCCAAAACCGTTACCTGCCAACCTGACTGGTGCAGGTAGAATGCGGAACTCAACCCGATAATGCCGCCGCCTATGATCGTTACTTTCATCCAATTTCTTTATTGATCCGCTACTTGATTTTTGAGCCCTCCACTTCTTGCCCATTCTGGTATAACACCAGGCTATTTACGACTCCGCCTGCATCCTTCACAAATTTTATTTTGGCTTCCACTACTTTTAAAAAGAACCAATCTGGCTTTTCATTAAACAGCTCAAACTTTTCCTGTCCTGTCGCCTGTGCAAATATTTTATCCTGCTCAACAGAAATGATAATGGTAAAACCCAGCGCCAGTTCATATTCACCCACATATTGCTTCAAAGTATCTGCCGGCACTGCAACTCCTTTTTTCTCCTCTTCTTTAATATCATAAAGTATGTTCCTGATCTTCTTTCCCATTTGTACCTGCCACTCCTGGTTACGAAGAATAATGATTGTTTTATCCGAATCAAGATGCCGTTCAATTAAGGTGATATAGCCGGGCCATCCGCCGGAATGACTTACCACTTTGCCAATATCTTTCATATCACCGATGCCCCATCCAAAGCCATAGGTTGTTTTCTTACCATCGTTCAGCACACCGGGCTGAAAGGCTTCTTCGAGCACTTCCTTTGGTAACAGCTTATCCGTGTACAAAGCCCTGTCCCATTTAAGCAGATCGTTGGTAGTGGAATTTACGGTACCATCTCCCACTATGCCATCAAGACAATATACCATGCTTGCGGTTGCCGGAAGACTATCAGGTAATACAAACGTTTTGCTGCTTTCATCAAACACATAGCCATATGCATAATTGGGCATCTCCTTATTCTCATAGCGGCGGCGAAAGACCATCGTCCGTTTCATACCCAAAGGCTTGAAAATATATTTACTTAAGTAAGTGCCATAATCCAGGCCAGAAGCTTTTTCAATGATACTGGCCAGTAATGCATAGCCGGTATTACTGTATTCCCATTTTACACCGGGAGCAAATAAGATGGCGGGCTTTTTTGCTGCCAGCAATCCGATCATATCTTTATTGGTAGCGATCTTTGTCGTGTCCCAGTTATTGATAAACAATTCTATGTAATCAGGCAGGCCCGATGTGTGATGCAGCAGTTGCCTGATGGTAATATTATGATACGGCAATTCTGGAATGAATTTCCGCAGGCTATCGTCATAACTAAGTTTGCCCTGCTTTTTCAGCAACATAATGCCCATAGCGGTAAATTGTTTTGATACGGAAGCCAGTTCAAACAGGGACTCTGCATTCAGATCCGCATTGGTAGCATTATTGGCTTTGCCAAAACTCTTTTGATACAATACGGTGCCTTTCTCAGCGATCAGTACATTGCCAAAGAATTTCTGTTCCCGGTGTAATTGTGTAAACAAACTGTCTAATTGCTTCGCCTTATCCTGTGCCAATACTGCCGATGCCCACAAGATCCCAATTACTACAAACAATTTCTTCATTAGTTATAAATTTATATTACCTGGAATCCGTAAGCATACGGATCATCTTCATTATCTATCCAAATGGTATTATGTCCAAAGATTTTTGCCCAGCCTTCTACCGATGGGCGGATAGCCGGTTTGCCAGCTACTACTAATTCCTCCTCAATCCTGCCGGCAAATTTACTCCCGATTATGCTTTCATGAATAAAAGTATCGCCTTTCTTCAATTGCCCTTTGGCATACCATTGTGCCATCCTGGCTGAAGTGCCCGTGCCGCAGGGGGAACGGTCAATTGCTTTGTCACCATAGAACACAGCATTCCTTGCCGTAGATGTTTTATCCAGTACCGCACCTGTCCATAGTATATGACTGCACCCCCGTATCGTTTCATCTTCCGGGTGAATGAATTCATATTCCGCATTGATGTTCTTTCTCAGTGCTCTTGCCCAGGCAATCAATTTATCAGCCGGGTAATATTCCAGTCCTTTGAAATTTTGCTGCACATCCACGATGGCATAAAAATTTCCGCCATAAGAAACATCAATCACCAACTCCCCGAGCTCCGGGCAATCCACCACCAATTCTGTCGAATGCAGAAAAGAAGCAACGTTGGTCAGTTTAACACTTGAGCATTTGTTATTGCTCATTGAATATTGAATATTTACCAGTCCCGCGGGAACTTCCATCTTCACCACTCCTGGTGTTTTAGGCTGTATCAATCCTTCTTCTATGGCGATCGTAATAGTACCAATGGTGCCATGCCCGCACATAGGCAGACAGCCGCTGGTCTCGATAAATAGCACTGCCACATCATTGGCCGGGTCATGCGGGGGATAAAGGATGCTGCCGCTCATCATATCATGGCCACGGGGTTCAAACATCAACCCGGTCCGTATCCAGTCATACTCCCGGAGAAAATGCTGCCGCTTCTCACTCATGTTCTTGCCCTCCAGTTTCGGTCCGCCTTCCTTTACAAGGCGAACCGGATTACCGCAGGTGTGAGCATCAATGCAATTGAAAATGTATTTCATAATTTATATTGAAACACGAAGGCACCAAGACACGGAGACACGAAGATAAAGACATAGATGCGGCACTTTCCTTTGTGCCTCCGTGTCTTCGTGCCATTGTGGTTCAAACCTTACGACATCCTTCCTTTAAATACCTTAGTCTTCGTTTATTATTTTCTGTAAATTCGTAACCACATTGCTTACATATGGAAACTTACGGAAAGATACTACTCATCGCCATGCCAGCCTTCCTGCTGCTGGTACTTTTTGAAAAATGGTATGGCTGGCGCAAAGGCAAAGACACTGTCCGCAATATGGACATGATCAGCAGCCTGGGCAGCGGCGTCACCAATGTGACCAAGGATGTGATCGGCCTGTACTTTATCATTCTGTCCTACCCTTTTTTCCTGAAGGCGCTGGCTGTGACAACAGTACCCAACAAGATCATTGTATATGTCATCGCCTTCTTTGCACTGGACTTTGCAGGCTATTGGGTTCACCGCCTGCAGCATGTCACCAATTTTTTCTGGAATGGTCATATCGTTCACCACAGCAGCGAAGAATTCAACCTGGCCTGTGCCCTCCGGCAAAGCATTTCTTCTATTGTAAAAACATTTGCCATTTTCCTGTTGCCGGCCGCAGTGCTGGGCGTACCGGAAGAAGTAATAGCCGTAATAGCGCCATTGCATTTGTTTGCACAGTTCTGGTACCATACCCAACATATCAACCGGATGGGTTTCCT
>JBEBIF010000633.1:0-1606 GCA_040080515.1 Chitinophagaceae bacterium
TCTTCATACAATTCAAATTTCATCTTGATTTCTTTCTTTGAATTGCCGGGTGATAATATCTCCACCACCAGGTCGGGGGCGCCGCAGCACCCGCGGCTGTCGAGTTTTGACTCATCACAGATCACACATATGTCTGGTTGAACCACCGTTGTTACTTCATCATCCTTTTTCCGGTTTTTCACGGGAAGCCTTACATCAAATGGGGCAGCAAAGGCCTGGCAGGGCTTTTTTTTCAGCAGCATTACAAACGGAGCAATGATATTTCTTGAAATGACCTGGTGTTTTGTATTGGGGGCAGACAGTTTGAATATCTTTCCCCTGAACAGTTCCAGCCTTTCCTCAAATTTCCATTGCAGGTAATCAGCATATGTATAGCTGACAGAGGAATCCGGTTCCTCTACTTTGCTGTAGCTATCCTCATCAACATTGTATATTGTCATCTTGGCCATTATACTAACGGGCTTTTATTCGCTCCTCTTCTTACATATTCACCCCAGGTAAGACTATCAACGCCTTCTTTATTTTCCAATGCTTTTTCTATGGCATAATTGGCCGCAGTTTCCACCACCCAATCAAAGTTTTCCTGTCCTACACTCGCAAGGTCGGCATCGGGTGCAGGATTGCAGAAGTCGATGGCATAAGGCACACCATCTCTTATGGCTAATTCAACGGTATTAAAATCATAACCGAGATAAGCATTTATTTTAAGTACGATATCCGTCATTTGTTTCAACCGTTCCGGTGAAGGTTGGAAATCGGCCACATAGCGCAGGTGATGTGGATTGCGGGGTTCGTACGACATGATACGCACATATTTGCCCCCAATACAATAGCAGCGATAGTATTCAGTAAAAACAATTTCCTCCTGGAAAAGCATTACCAATTGTCCTGTTTCGGCATGTTTGGCAAAAAAATCTTCTTTGCTATCAAGCCGGTACACATTTTTCCAGCCACCACCTGCAAATGGTTTCATATAAACAGGGAAGCCAGTGTAACTAAATATACTATCCCAATCAAGCGGGAAGGCAAGATTGCTAAAAGAATCATCAGATGTATCATCTGGTAAATCTCTTGAAGGGATGATGGCTGTTTTAGGAACAGGCACCCCAATTTTTGTCATCAGGCAATTGTTGAAATACTTGTCATCTGCACTCCACCAGAAGGGATTGTTGATAACAGCAGTGCCGGTAACAGCAGCATTCTTCAACCAGGTGCGGTAAAACGGTACATCCTGAGAAATACGGTCGATAATAACGGCATAGCCGCTATGCACTCCCTGCATGGCTTTATCTATGCGTACCGGTTCGGCGGTGATGCCGGGTACATTTTTACTGTTTACTCTTGCTACAAAGGCTTCCGGGACAGAACGTTCTTTTCCGTGCAGGATTCCGATTTTCTTCATAAACTGGTTTTTATTGAATGTGTATTAATTCGAAAAGCCGCTGCGAGAGCAAACCGGGCAGTCGTAAACGGCTTTTCTCAAATTTATTTTCCAAAATCAAATTAACAAAATAACCGTTTGCTTTAGCTTTCTTGATGAAATATTACTTACGAAAGATATTTTTATTATGAAATCATTACTTTTGAAACCATGCAATTGGCCAAT
>JBEBIF010000005.1:0-31397 GCA_040080515.1 Chitinophagaceae bacterium
TTGTCCAGATCTCCTTCTTCGGGACTGCTGGCATAGAGCTCTGCCAATAATTGAAGCATAAAGGTGGAAAACAGCTTGGGCCTGTCCTGCAGGTCAGTAACCCTCACAATGGAAATGATCCCTCTGCCATCATCGCTAATACGCATCAGGTCGTTCACATCAAAACTTTTTTCACCAAAGAAAACATCCGCACCCTGTTGCTGCAGTTCGATCACTTTACGGAGAATAGTACCTGTAGAAGTGGTGGATATTTTACCATATTCCTTCTCCATTTCGGCCTTGCCTTCATCACTTACAAATTGTAATACTTTAATGAAGTCTTTCAGATCAAGCAGTGGTAATTTTTTATCATCACAGTATTTAAAGATCATGGCCACAAATCCGCCTTGCGTATCATTCAGGCCCAATATCTTGGAAAGAAGTACAGGGCCAAATTCGCTTACAGTGGCTCTCAGTCTTGCGCCTTTCTGGCTGCTTAGTGTAAGCAGATCAACCGGGTAAGCATTGGGTTTAAATTCCACGCCGATCTTCTGACAGCGGTCTGTAATATTTCCGTTCACCGTTCCGGCGGCGGCAATACCGCTCAGGTCACCTTTGATGTCCATCAGCAGCACTGGTACACTGGCATCACTTAATCCTTCTGCCAGCATTTGCAGGGTTTTGGTTTTACCTGTACCCGTTGCGCCAGCGATCAATCCATGCCGGTTCATTGTTTTTAAAGGGATCAGCACATCGGCTCCGGGAACCACCACACCCTCCAGCATGGCTCCGCCTATCTTAAAACATTCCCCTTTAAAAGTATAGCCTGTTTTTACCGTTTCTAAAAAATTCGTGCTGTCTGCCATAGTAATGTGTTGAAGGAGAAAATTAAAGAAATTATTTAATACCGGAGCACTTCCAGTGCTATCTTCCAGCCCTCTTTTTCCATCCTCCAGATACGGAGATAGTTTTCGGCTTTCCCATTAATAACAGCGGTTCCGTAGGTATAACCCATATCCGGAACCGTAGAAATTCCCCAGCCATCCAATTTATACTCTGCTGCCGGCGGGGTTGAGTTAATAATGAGTTGCTGATCTGCGTTATTTACAGCAGGAGCAAACCCATTCCGGTTCAGGATACTTGCTCCCGACAGGTATTTTTTATACGCTTTTGACTGGCTTTCCTTATACAGCTGAATAAAATCGTTCTCGGTGCCTGCGAGTGGCGGGATACTGGCTATTGTTCTGTAATTGACAGAATACTGAGCAGCGTTGATATCTATGTTTTTTTCAGGACCATGAACCGGAATATTATCAACGCCCAGGTCGGCGAGGAATTTCCATTTAAGCTCCTTGTTCAAATGCCATACAGTGATATAGCGGCCTGCCGCTACTACGGTATCGTTGGCAGTTGGACGAAAGGTCCAGGGGCCGGTGGTAAAACCAAAATCACCCGAGGCGGAGATCTCTGCATATTGCGGATGCCAGTTCAGCACACCAGCGCTTTTTTTCCTTTTATTCCAAAAGTCAATAGCCTTTATTGCCCGGCTGCTGTCAAACATGATGCTGTTGCTGTCTATATACTCCAGGAAAGCTTCTTTGGTGCTATGCGATACTGAATAAGCTGCAAAATTGTTCTCTGCCCGAATCAATCCATCCATACCTTTTTGTGCAATCGCCGGCATCAGCACAAAAAGAAAGCAACTGATATGGATGATCTTATTCATAGATAAATGTCTTACTATCCAGCTTCCAGTTCGCCGTTTTTTTTAACCGAAGGCTGAAAATTAACGCCATGGCACAGTTTTTTATATATAAAGCAAAAGTAGAGCAGTAAAGGTTTGAAATACCGGTCTTTTAACAAAATATTCGTCCCGGATACTTGAACCCCCGAAATGCTTTAACTTTATTTGTCACCAATAATAAAACCACCAGACAATGGACACTAAGAAACCTCAAATTTTGTTGTGCGAAGATGATGCAAACCTCGGAAGTGTGCTGAAAAATTACCTGGAATTAAATGATTATGATGTAACCCTGGAAAGAGATGGCCGCCTGGGGCTGGCTGCTTTTCAACGGGAAAAGTTTGACCTCTGCCTGCTGGATGTCATGATGCCCAATATGGACGGATTTACACTGGCAGAAGAAATACGGGATGTGGATCCGGATATTCCCCTGTTCTTTCTCAGTGCCAAAACAATGAAGGAAGATGTGATACAAGGTTATAAACTTGGTGCAGACGATTATATCACCAAACCATTCGACAGCGAAGTCTTGTTGTTAAAGATCAAAGCGATCCTGAAACGAAATGAAGAGCAAAATAAGGAAAGTGAGAACAAGGAATTCGATCTTTCCACTTACCATTTCAATCCTAAATTGCGCCAGTTGATACATAATGGCATTACGCAAACATTGTCGCCCAAAGAAAATGAGTTGCTCAAATTATTGTCTGAGCACCTGAATGACCTGTTACCAAGGGAACATGCCCTTAAGAAGATATGGGGCAGCGACACCTATTTCAATGGACGCAGTATGGATGTATACATTGCCAAGCTCCGCAAGTACCTGAAAGATGATGAGAAGATAGAGATCGTGAATATTCACGGCAATGGATTCCGGCTGGTGGTGCAGGGATAATGTGAAAATATGGAAATGAGATAATTTGAAAATGAGTGTCTGACAAAGGCACTCTTTTTTATGTAAATAAGGTACCGGTGTTTCCTGGTTTAAGCTTTCCAAGATGGGCATATGCTTTCTCAGTCGCTTCCCTGCCGCGGGGTGTACGTTGCAAAAAACCTTCCTGTATCAAAAATGGCTCATACACTTCTTCGATAGTGCCGGCCTCTTCACCAACGGCGGTGGCAATAGTGGTGATACCTACCGGTCCTCCTTTGAATTTATCGATGATGGTGGACAATATCCGGTTGTCCATATCATCCAGTCCATGCTCATCCACATTCAGCGCTTTTAAGGCATGCTGGGTGATGCCGAAATCAATTTGGCCGTCATTCAATACCTGTGCAAAATCTCTTACTCTTCTCAACAGTCCGTTAGCGATACGGGGTGTGCCACGGCTTCTTCTGCCGATCTCTTCCACTGCCTCTGAAGAAATTGCTGTACCCAATATTCCGGCGGAACGAAGGATGATCTTATTCAATACCTCTGCCCTGTAGTATTCCAGTCTTGACTTAATGGCAAACCTTGACAGTAACGGGGCTGTCAGCAACCCACTTCTTGTGGTGGCCCCGATCAGGGTAAACGGGTTCAGGTTGATCTGGATGCTCCTGGCATTTGGTCCGCTGTCGATCATAATGTCAATGCGGTAATCTTCCATAGCTGAATAGAGGTACTCTTCCACTACAGTGCTGAGGCGGTGTATCTCATCAATGAATAAAACATCATTAGCTTCCAGGCTGGTGAGCAGGCCTGCCAGGTCACCCGGTTTTTCTATTACAGGTCCTGATGTTTCCTTGATATTCACTCCCAGTTCATTCGCCACAATTCTTGACAAGGTAGTTTTTCCCAAACCCGGCGGTCCATGAAACAGCACATGGTCCAGCGCTTCTCCCCGTATCCTGGCCGCTTTAATAAATATGCGAAGGTTTTCAATGATCTGTTCCTGCCCCGCAAAATCAGCTATCTGGCCCGGCCGGATGGTATTTTCGAAAACGGCATCCTCTGTGGTCAAATTTTCTTTGTCGCTGCTCAGATTGGGATTGGACATGAACTTTTTTTATTAATATTTGTAAAGCTAATTATTAATAAACAAAAATAACCTGCTATGAAAATTGGAATCATCGGCTCTGGTATTGTTGGCCAGGTATTAGCCAACGCATTTATCAGTGAAGGACACGAGGTGCAATTAGGCACCCGCAATACGGAGAAAGAAGAGGTACTTAAGTTTAAAGAGGCCAACCCTGCCGTTGCTGTGGGAAGTTTTGAAGCCACCGCCCGGTTTGGTGAGCTGCTGGTATTGGCAACAGGCGGTTCGGTAACAGAAGATGCTATCAAACTGGCAGGTACAGAAAATTTTTCCGGGAAACCCGTTATTGATGCCACTAATCCTATTGCTGCTGCACCTCCTGTGAATGGCGTGTTACAATTCTTCACCGGGCCCAACGAGTCGTTGATGGAGCGGCTGCAAGCATTATTGCCGGAAGCTAAATTGGTAAAAGCCTTTAACTCGGTTGGCAATGCCTTTATGTACAAACCTCATTTCCCGGGCGGCCAACCCACTATGTTCATTGCCGGCAACGACGATGGCGCAAAGAAAACCGTCACGGATATTCTCACATCCTTTGGCTGGGAAACAGAAGATATGGGTAAAGCCGAAGCCGCCAGGGCTATTGAGCCGCTTTGCATTTTATGGTGCATTCCCGGCTTTATCAAAAATAAATGGACACATGCTTTTAAATTGCTGAAAGCATAAAAAGAAAAGGTTGCTTTATATTTTTTGCCACAAAGGCACGAAGATAGACTTTGTGACTTCGTGTCTTTGTGGCAAATCTGTTAGGGAAAAACAGGTTGTATCAGGGATGTGCGGTTGTATGTATTGCACCGGCAGGCGTTTTAACTGCGCCGTGTTTGCGGCAATTGGCTTTCCCTCCCAGGAAGAACCACCATACTAAAATGAACGCCAGCAATAATGGGATAAACCATGCCAGCCAGGCCCATCGTCCGGGCATTTCCTTCCTGTCGTCGGCATGCTGATATATTGCTTTGGGTTTATTATTCCCGCCTAAACCTTCGGGCAACATTTTTAAGACGGTATCCTTCTGGCTACCGAGCAGAGAAGCCAGTCCATCGGCATCGAGTTTGTTATCGGCGGCATATTTTCCGAGTGAGCTTGCGGCTATTGGCGCCACCATGCTGAATAAAGAACTTGCTGAAGAAGTTTCTATTCCTGCAAAGGAAGAAATAGTGTTTATGATACCATTTATTTTATCACCAAAAAGAGTGGTCAGAATATTCGCTCCTTTATTCAACATCCCGCCGCCGTCATTAAATAAGTTATCCAGTCCATCCATAAACCCGCTTTGGTTTGTCGCCTGTGCAGCATTAAAAATTGCTGAAGCGCCATGAGGGGATGCTGACTTGGATATCATACCGTTTAATACGGTTGGCAAAATACCAGAGATCGCTTTTAATACACTGCTTTCGCTTTCTCCAAGAAATGAACTGGCTTTTGAGATCAGGTGCGGAGTTAGCTGACCTTTTACCATTTCCAGGATATTGAATGACATAATTTGTGCTATTAGAAATTATTGAATGAACAGACGGTCAATGCCGTGATTTGCTGAAAATTACGAATCAATGATAAATTAAATACAATGACCTTCGTTTATTTTTGCTATATGTTCGTCATTTTCTGTTATCAGGGTTTCATTGCAAGCAGCAGGCCGGGATCGGGACAATTGGCTAAGTACTTTCTCTTATCAGCAGCAGTGCATACTCCGGGATAATCGCCTTTGTTACTCTTCAGATCATTAATTACCTGGAAATGAAGATGGGGTGGCCAGTGCCCGTTTTCTTCCGGGATACCAAATGTTGCAAACGTGGTTCCTTTCTGTACTGGTTGTCCTTCGCTGCAGTTCTGAATGGAGATTAAACTGAGATGCCCGTACAATGTATAGAACGTGAGGCCATCGAGGATATGTGAAAGAATGATAGTGGCACCATAATCTCCGAAGCGGTCATTAAAAGCAAAGCTGTGAATGATGCTGTCCAGCGGCGCCATAACCGGTGTGCCGGCAGGTCCCCAGATGTCTGTTCCAAGATGAACCGTTCTTGGTTCGCCTGCTAAACCGGTACTGTCAAAAACATTACTTACCCGGTAGATGGTCCGGTGTTCCGCATAACCGCCGATACCGTACCGGGCGCCTGATTTTAGTAATACTGATTCCACATATGCAGCAAACATTGCGGTATCCTTCAGCAGTTCATCAGTGAGTGCCGTGTTGGCTGCAGTAAAATCCATAGCCACTATGCTGTCCTTTTGCGGATCAAAAGGGACTACCGGGTAAAACTGAGACCGGTTCTTTTTCAACACGGCTATAAGATCATTTGAAGACTGCATACGTATGAAAAAAGGTTTTCATAATAAAAAAGCACCCGCTTGCGGCGGATGCTTTTATCTGAATTGGTTTTATTTATTATTATCTGCCAATAATAACGGTGAATGTCTTTTCAGACGTTCTGGCTCCGTCATCATAATATACCTTGACCATGTATGTACCTGATGGCAGTTTCGTCAGGTTAACAGGAATTACCCTGCCATATACCAGTCCACTGTAAGTGGGAGAAGTAAGGTCATCACCCACGATATTTCCATTAACCAGCTGACCGGCCAGTGTATATACTTTCAGCCCTACATAGTTGTACAACGTACTGTTCATCTTGATAAAGAACTGTCCGCTGTTCGGGTTGGGGAACAACAGTACGCCATTTTCGCTGAGCAGGCGTAACCTTTCAGGACAATCTTCCACTTTAGCAATTGTAGTAGCTGTTGAAGTACAACCAACACTGTTTGTGAAAGAATAGGTAAGTGTATAAGTACCTACGGCTGTTACACCCGGTACAAAGTTGAATCCTGATACACCTATACCGCTCCAGCTGCCACCAACAGGAGAGCCTGTCAGCGGAACCAGTGTATCACTGAGACAAATTCTTGTTCCAGTAAGTGATGTTACTGTTACAACCGGATTCGGGTTCACAGTAAGGATCGCTGCATTAGATGTTATTGTCTGACCACAATTGTTCGTAACAATCACACGGTACCTGTTATTATTCATAGCAAGCGTTGCTGCCGGAATAGTGAAGGTAGTTGTATAAGAACCACCTGTGGTAAGATTGGTATAGGTTCCTCCGCCATTGGTACTTACCTGCCATTGGAATATAGTTGGTGTTGGCACTCCTGCTGGCACTACGGTGAACGCTGCACTTTGATTTTCACAAACAGTGCGGTTGGCAGGATGCGTAGTAATAGTAGGTGCTGTAGCCACTACCAGTGTTACCGGGTTGCTGGTAACGGCCGGAGGACAAGTACCTGAAACGATAACACGGTACCTGTATCCATTCATTGGAATGCCAACGTTGGTTATAAGCAAACTTGAAGTGGTAACCCCTGAATAAGGAGGATTATTGACCAGGTTGGTATACGTAACACCGTTGTCGATGCTCACCTGCCATTGGTAGGTAAGACCTGCTCCTGTAGCACCTACTGAATAGGTAACATTGAAACCAGGACAAACCGGTGCTGCAAGGGCTGCCGGTTGTGTGGTGATTGCAGGAAGCTGGTTTACTGTAATAGTGATATTTGAGCTGCCGACACAACCTGCACCTGAAGTGCTTGTAGCCGTGTATGTTCTTGTTATGGTTGGTTTGGCCCATACGGTATTCAATGCTGTTCCTGTATAAGGCAGCGTTGCCGACGCATCTGTAAACAGATCTGTTACCGGGCTGTAAACAACAGTACCAGCAGGTACAGAAGTTGATGCAAGCTGCAGGATAGCTCCGGCACATATCGTTGTTGGGCTGGCTGTACTGATCACCAATGAGAAGCGGCGAAGTGATCCTATATCGATACCCGCATTATCGCTCACATTTAATGTCCAGGTGCCATTTCCATTCTGACCATCAAAGGCAGAGAGTGGATTATCAGGAGCAAAGTTGCCAGATAAGAACTGTCCGCTTGTCGATGTTACCGTTGACAAAGCAGGGAAACCGCCATCATCATCTAATAAGGTATTGCAGATATTTTCCCTGGTACCACCTCTTCTGTTTACGATTGTAACGGTGGTGCCAGCCGGAGAGGTAAGTCTGAAAATAAAGTCCCCGATAAAGGTATGGTCCGCTGCTGCATTCACATTACCTATCGTAGCATTACAAGTACCTGCAGGATTAGCATCAAACTGGAAATTAAGATCCGAGATATTTCCTGTAAGGCCGCTTACGGGCAATGTCACGTTAACACCAGCAGGTGTATTATCCGGAATAGCAACAGCCGGGCCGGTATAACTTACTGTAGTAATAGCTCCGCCGGGAACAATTGTCACCACCGGAGTTGGATTTACTGTAATAGTGATCGGTGTTGAAACAGAACAACCGGTAACATCTGTAGAGGTCAGCGTATAAATTTGTGTACCTGCAGGAATTGCACTTACACTAAAGTTAGCTGTTGAATTATTAGGACCAGTAGGCGGGTTTTGTACGATAGTACCCGCACCTGTCAAAGTATGTGTATAGTTGCCGGAAGTTGGCGCAAGGATCGCCCAATCAACCAATGTACCAACGTCCAGACCTGCATTATCAGAAACATTTAGTATCCAGTTGCCTGCGGCAGAACAAGGGAAGGTAAGGCCTGCCCAGTTTTGTGCTGCGCCACCAACATCGGAAGGTCTGTAAGAACCGGATGCAATAAATCCTGGTCCCACATTGGTCTCTGGAATTACGATACCTGCTGCCACATCAAACGTATAAACAGCTGGTGGCGGGTTGGGTGATATATTGCTGGTACCCAAATTATCAGAATTACCAACGGCACCGGCAGGAACACCGGGACGGTCAAATAGTAAAGTTGCTCCGCAAGGAGTGGTAAGGGTAAATCTCAGATCTCCCACCCATGTATGACTGGCATTTATTCTTATTAAGAGGCTGGACGCTGCAGGAATATTTGTGGCTGCGGGCACTACTATGGTATTACTTACCCCGGCAGCACTATTGTCCGGAATAGCAAGGTTAATCGTGCCGGATGAGGCAACAACACCAACGCCTCCCGTAGTGATACCCCCGGAAACGGTACCTGTAATAGTTGTAGCACCTGGTGCACACATAGTAGAAGGTGTGGCAGATACATTTGAATGTACGGGCCTGTTTACATTTAAGGCAAACTCAGCTGTAGTTGAATTACCGCCACCATTTGCACAGGTAACAGTGCAGACAAAGAACCTGTTAACACCTGCAGTAGCAGTATATGTGCTGTTGGTAGCTCCCGCAATATTGGTATAAGGCCCTCCGGCAGTTGGTGAAGATTTCCATTGGAAAGTAATGCCGGTTACACCCGTGGTAAATCCGCTTAAAGTAAGCAGTGTGGTGGCACCTGCGCAAAGTGTTGCTGATGTACCGGAGATAGCACCTGGTGAAGGAACTCCTGAACAGGGGAACACACAGCTTCTGACCAAAGTAAAGGCACCTGAGTTAGTACTAAAACCAGTAACCAGCACAAAGTAGGTAGTTCCTATAGTGGTTGTAACATTAACTTGTGAGCTAACTCCGCAAAAATCATCATTACCTGTGATACATGTAAGACCAGCACAAGATCCGCTGAACACACCAATCTTGGTATCGTATGAAGAGCCGCAAAGGCTTAAGGTAGTTACGGAACCATCCCCCGGGAAAGTGTACCAAACTCCGGGTGCTGTGCCTAATGCGGTAACGCAGGTTCCTACTGCATCAACAGTAGCTGCTGCTGTAGTGGATGAAATGGTTTGACCACAGGCGATGGGTAATGCACCAGCACAAAGATCATTCACCGGTGGTGGCGGTGGTACGCAACTGGTACACTGTACCGTGGTGGTGCGGCAGGTGGCCTGGCTGCCACAGGCAGCGTTGCTGTTCCAGTGTGCATAGATAGTCCCTGTAAAGGTGTTGGCAATTACCAAAGGTGTTAACCCTGAGCCGATAACCGGACCATTAGAGGTACCTGAATGGATGGTAATAAAGTCGGTGGCAACACTGCTGGTAAACCGGAGTGTTTGTCCGTTAACAGCGCCGGATAGTACTGAATACTCCCCCGCAAAAGAACAGGTTGTAATGGTTGTAAGGGTACCTGTAGGGTTAATGGCGATGGTACTGCTTGGGAACTGAGATGTGTTAGTACATTGGCTCAACGCTGTGTATCCGTTTACTAATAGACACGAAAGCAGCAAGAAGTATATTTTCTTCATAAGCTAATTTTGGTTATTTGTGAGTCGTACTTTCCGGTTCGGGAAGGTATCAGCGGGAAAGTTATGAATTTTTTCCACTGTGGCAAGTTTTGACCGGAAAATATTAAGCCCGAAAAACCGTTTGAATCAATACAATATACCCCCGAATGAAAATAGCCGGAAATGATGCCCTTTGCCTCTCCTTATTGCTTATCACCCTGTCGGTCGGACAGCTGGTTTCCGGGCAGATGATCACCGGTACCTGGAAGGGGAAAATAAACCGGCAAAAAGTGGAAGTGAAGATCATTCAGCAGGGCGACAGCCTAACGGGCACCTCGTACTATTACGAATCGGCCAATAACTACCGCCGGTACAGCATCAAAGGCTATTTTGACCCCGCCACCAATGCAGCTGTCTGGTGGGATGACCGCCTGCTGGAAGAGAAATCGGGCCGTTTCAGCATTTCCATTCCCGGCAAAATGCCCCTGCTTTCAAGGGCGGATTTTAACTGCCCCGGAGGTGGCAAAATGATGCTGGATGGAAAGGCTGCTGAAAAAGAGGATGAGGATAATATTAAAGGGGATGTGCACCTGGATAAAAGCGGCAATCCCCAATTTGAAGATGAATGGGATTTTGTGATCGATAATTACACGGTAGGCGCCAACGACCCTGAGGTAATTGACAGTATTGCCAACCTTTCTTCCCGGCCGGTGGTAATAGCCGAACCTCCGGTAAGACCAGCTGCTACAGAAAGGCCAGTGGTGAAAGCAACACCTTCTCCCCCACCTCAACCGGTAGCTGAAAAACCGGTTGAAAAACCAATGCCACCAGTTGAAAAGCCACAACCGGTGCCGCCTGCAATAACGGATGTGACACCCGTTGTGAAGAAACCAGACATCGTAGAGAAGTTTAAGGCCCGGGAAAAAGTATTTATCAAAGAAATACCGGTGAGTGGTGATTCCATCGAACTACGTTTTTATGATAATGCTGAAATAGATGGTGATTCTATTTCGCTGTTCTTAAATGGTAAACTGATACTGAGTAATATCCGGCTTACGGGTAATGCGTATATCATCAAATTACCGGTGGCTGAATTGAATGATATGAATGAATTGATAATGGTGGCTGAAAACCTGGGCGCTATTCCTCCTAATACTTCTTATATGGTGGCCATAGTAAATAGTAAACGGTATGATGCGTACCTCTCCAGCACGGAAGGGAGCAGCGCTATGATAAGATTGATAAAAGAGAAGTAATCTCGCCACGGCGCAACGACGCAACGTTTGAATACAGAAGCGCAGGCTTTTACCCTTTCTTTCAAATAAAAACAAAGGCGCAGGACACAACGGATGAATTATATGAATCCTGCCATTGTGTCTTTGCGCCTTTGCGTCGTTGCGAGCTACTATTATCTTAATTCCTGTACACTATGATGCTCACCCCCTTCTTAATAAATTCTCCTTCTTCATTATAGATATACAGCTGATAATTGCCGGATGGTACCCCGGTAAGATCCACCGGTATCACACTGCCATAACCTACTCCCGTTACTGCCTGCGTTTTTACCAGTTTACCGTCTGATGTATATATTTTCAACCCTAAACTGTGATACAGGTCTGTATTGAGCCGGATGCTGAACTGCCCGTTGCTTGGATTGGGATATACATATACCGCAGTAAATGCATTGAGCAATAAATGTCTTTCTGCACATTCATTTACCTGTACCAGTGCTGTTTTTACGGTGGTACAACCTGCGATTGTCAATGTATAGGTAATCGTTCTTAACCCCACTCCTGCAACAGATGGTGTGAACTGGTTTCCCTGTACACCGGTTCCGCTCCAGGTACCTCCTGACACGGAAGCGGCCAGTTTAACTATGGCATCTGACTGACATACGATTCCGGGAATACCATTTAAATTGAAATCTGGTTGCGGGTTAACCGTAAGTATTGCTGCATTTGAAATAACCGGTCCACAGCTTCCGGTGACGATGCAACGGAAACGATACCCCGTTTGTGCCACTGCTGCTGTTATTGGGAAAGAAGCCGCCGTTGCTCCGCTGATATCGTTATAGGTATTTCCGCCATCGGTACTTAACTGCCACTGGTAACTGCTGACAGTTCCGGTAGTTGTTACAGATAAGGTGTGAGCGGCATCATGACATAATGAAACGGTTGCGGGATGTGCTGTAATAGTTACCGGTACAGAAATGGTTAGTGTGGCGGCATTAGAATTTACCGGTGTTCCGCAACTGCCGAGCACACAACGGTACTGGTAACCTGTCATGGCTGCTGTGGCGGCTGTAATAGTTAATGTGGCCGTTGTTGTTCCGCTATATGGCGGAGCAGCAGGCACATTGGCAAAACCGCTGCCGGTGTTCACCTGCCATTGATAAGAGGTGGCGCCTGTGGCAGCTACGGTAAAGCTGGTATTGGCTGCATCACAAATAGTACTGCCTGCCGGGTGTGTGTTCACAACAGCATTGGTGCCTACGGCCAGTGTTGCTGCACCGGATGTCAGTGCTGCAGTGCAGGTGTTGGAAATAATGCAGCGGTACAGGTATCCGTTCATACCGGCTGTTACCCCGGTGATGGTCAACGTGGCGGTTGTGCCACTGGTGTATGGTGGCGCATTGGGAACATCTGCAAAACCGCTTCCGGTATTTACCTGCCATTGATAGGTTATAGGTGTACCGGCAGCGACAATAGTAAAGGAGGCATTGGCACCTGTGCAGGAGTTTACATTGGCAGGCGGTGTGGTGATGCCGGCAACCACACATCCGACGTTGATCTTTGTAAGGGTATCTGTTACGGATGCCAGCTGACTCAGGCTGTTAAACAGGTTTGATTTAATATATACTGCGGGTTCTGATGAAATAACGATATCATCTACAAACCATCCGCCGCCCGGAGGCGCTGTATTATCATCAGATGCAAAACGGAAACGGATATTAACGGCCTGTCCTGCATAGGATGACAAGTTGATCTCTGTTTTAATAAAACTATTGACAAAGCCGGTAAAGGCTGATCTTCCTGCCAATACATTTCCACTGCCGCCACCAAGGGAGCCATTATATTTTCCACTGATCATTTTAGAGCCGAGGTCGGTCCAGGTGGCGCCACCGTTGGTACTGATCTCTACTACTCCCCCATCCCAGCCATCTTCTGTATTGAAGCGGTGCCAGAAACTTAGTAAGGCATAGTTAGAAACAGTGCCGGGGTTGAGTGTATAGGCTGTGGAACTTAACCGGTGATCTGCTAATACCACGGGATCAGGAACAAAGAAAGAATTGGGTGCCGAATGGCTGAATACGGTGGAGGTGGTCCAGCCGCCTCCTGCCGGATTGGCCGTCCATGCTGCGGGTAAGGTAGTGGTTGGTACCGTTTCATTCAATAGTGTGACAGGTGCGAAATAGGTGCCGTTATTTACCGTAACAGTGAACGGATGGGTCTGTGATTGCCCGGACGTAAGATTAATGGGCCCGAATGTTATGGTACGGTTGCCGGCATTATAAGAGCCGCCACTTACATAGGTAACGTTGGTGGGCAATGTGTCGGTGATAAAGAAGTTGGTCATCGGGCTGCAGGCACCGGCTGTTACATGATTCGTATAAGTATGATTTTGTCCTTCTGACTGTTGCGGAGCTGATTGTGTGATGCTGAATACACCATTGTCCACTATGAAGCTGGGTACCTGGTCGG
The DNA here is from genome assembly GCA_040080515.1 of Chitinophagaceae bacterium. GTDB lineage: Bacteria > Bacteroidota > Bacteroidia > Chitinophagales > Chitinophagaceae > JJ008. The sequence continues at coordinate 13,603 of JBEBIF010000005.1, forward strand.
TGACACTGTTGGATGATCCTTGTGAAGCGTTTCTGCCCATTCCTCTTTTGGCAAAGGCTTTCCAGATGGCGCAACTGTATTGTGCTCCGAAAAATAAGGTGTCTGCTTTTAAGATCGCATCACGGGCATCTATAAAGCCGGGGCCGCAGGGTTGCAGTTTCATGCCTTCTGTTACCAGTTTGATGGCGGCAGCATTCCCACCCACACCTGATGCATTGAATAAGTTAGGATTGATACCGGTGACCTGTATCATTTCCCAGGTCATCTCCCAGAGGGCAGCGCACCAATAAGTGCCACGGGCATGTTGCTGACCTGCGCCAGGCAATACAGCAGAATAAATAAGCGGACAGATAGCGAGGTTGGTAGAATAAGGAAAGTTGCGGATACCGGGACCGTTAACGGGCTGGCCTAATACGTATGTACCGATCGTTCTTGGCAGTGGTCCGTCATTTACGGTAGCGGTGGCCCAGTTGGTGCAAGTCATTAAGGCATAAAAATCGCTCCATCCTTCGCCTGCCTGTTCTGCATTTCCTAAGCAGGAGGTGTTAGCAGGACCACCAGTAAGGCGGTTGCTGATACCATGTCCGAATTCATGTGCGATGACCCCGTTGTCTGCATCGCCATCAAGATTGGGTGAGCCGTTCCAGAGAAACATTTGCATCCTGGGCTTTTGACCATCGGGTGGTGTGCCGAAGTTGGCATTATTAAATGTCAGTCCGTCCTGTGCATCACCGATCACATAATCATTGCCCAAACCACCACGGCCTAAATTGCTATTCTGAAAATTACCTGCCACTTCATCAAAGCCATAGATATAGCTGATATCGTGCATGATATTATTCATGTAAAACAGGTTGGTGATATTGAACTGCTGGTTGGGCGGTGTTGTTAATACGGGACTTTGTGAAAAGTTGGGCACATAATCAAATGTAAGGTTGGGCTGTGATGTTTGTGAAACAGCTGCTTTATCAATTATGTTATCGGTATTGTTCCGGTCTTCTGCTGCCCATACGTTGTTTCCTCTTGTGCTGTCATGATCGACGTTACCATCATTATGCCATTTCAATGTGGTGGCATTGCCACCGGCCATTGTCCATGGGTCGGTATGTAATGATGGTGCACCACCGGGATGATTGGGGCTTTCTGCCGGAAATTTTACTACCCGGTAGGTAGCGGAGTTCACCACTGGTGTTCTTTCTTTTCTTAATTCAGCCTGAGGAATTGCTGTTGCTGTTTTTGCAGTGGTATTTTCTGTTTCCGTGTTTTTATTGATAACAGGGACCTGTTCATCCAGGTGCCAGTTGTCATATACGGTCAGGTTGTTTTTTTCAATTACAGAACCGTTCTGTGCATCGATACGGATCATCCACATATCGGATGAATTGACGGGCACCAGGAAGATCTGCCAGGCAAGTTTTACCTGTTTCTCTTCTGTGGGCACCCACATCAGTTCTGCAGTAATGTTTTCATTGGATACGCCAAGTTTGCCAAAGTCGGCTTTGCCCCAGGCATTGGTTACCGGTGCATCCATACTCCCGGTTATGCGTTGCAGGTCTATCTTACTTTCTGTAAGGGCTGCCCTGATGGCGTCCTGCATTGAAATGGAGGGAATGCCGGAAGCGGTATTTACTTTTTGTTCGAGTAATGGGATCCGTGAACCTGCTGCTGAAACCAGTTTATCATTTTTAAATGCCAGCACCTGCATCTGGTTATAAACGGGTATGTCTTTATAGCTCTGATAAAGATATACCATGCGGATGCCTTCCTGTGAAGTGTAGGTGGATGATACAATAATGTTGGTAAGATCAGCATCTGATAAACCGATGGCGGTCTTGTTTTTGGTGACCACTTGTTTGGCGGTGCTGATATCGTTTGGAGTAAGCTGTGCATTGGCGGTAATTACTGAAACTGATACGCCAAGGAGGAGTAACATTCTTTTCATAAGGGTAATTTGGTTTGCTGTTAAATAGGTTTTGAGGTTGTAAATGTAGGGATTTTTGGAAATGCTGTTGCGAGGGTCGAAAGTTTAAAGTTTTCCGAAGGACCCTGGGAACGTTTAAAGTTGAAAGTCTAAAGTTTGGCGTGAGGGGGTAAGTGGAAGCCTTTTGGGATGGAAACATGCCAGTGTAGGTGCCAAAACTAATCGTGCAGGATGAAAACATGCCAGTGCAGGTGCGAGTGCCGACGCTGCAGGTGCAAGTGCCAGCATTGCAGGTGCGAGTGCCAGCGTTGCAGGTGCAAGTGCCAGCATTGCAGGTGCAAGTGCCAGCATTGCAGGTGCGAGTGCCAGCGTTGCAGGTGCAAGTGTCAGCGTTGCAGGTGCAAGTGCCAGCGTTGCAGGCGCAAGTGCCAGCGTTGCAGGTGCAAGTGCCGGCGTTGTAGGTGCAAGTGCCGGCGTTGCAGGTGCAAGTGCCAGGGTTGAGAGGGATTTGGGGAGTGGCGAGTGGGCTGCGAAACTTCCAGTTTCGCAAAGCCAATAAAAAAACCCATCCGCCTGTTGGCGGATGGGTTGGGTATCTGGTTGTTCATTCTAATTACTGATGATATACCACCACTCTTCTTGCTGCCATTTCAGCGCCGCTTCCGTCCACTATTTTCACGATGTAGATGCCGGCTGGTACATTGCCCAGGTTCACATTGATATTGCTGTATGCAACACCCAGTGTGAGACTTTGCGTGTACACCTGCTGGCCCATCGCATTGAACACTTTCAGTGTGGCCGCTTCACCTGTCTGGTTGAAGAACCGCACATTAAACTGTCCGGTGTTCGGATTCGGGAATACCCACAGATGATTCGATGCCTGTGCCCCGATGGCCAGTGTGGCTGATGTGTTCACACAACCATTCGGATCGGTATATACTGCCCTGTAGATTCCAATACCATTGATATTGATCGGGCCGAGTACTGGTCCGGTTACCCCACTGATCGGTGTACCGTTCAACGACCATACAAAGGTGCCGCCCGGAGGATTCACCGTTGCTGTTATCGTAGTGGTCTGGTTGGGCAATAATGCGATCAACGGTGAAGCCGTCAGCGAGATCGTTGGCAGCGGATTCACATACAGTGTGGCATGTACTGAATTGACCACGGAACAAAGTCCTGTCAGCACCACCCTGTAGCTGTTCGTATTCATACCTATCGTTACATTATTCACCGTGTAGCTCGATGCTGTTGCACCAGCAATATTCACCCAGGCACTGCCATTCCATGCCTGCCATTGGTAGGACAGCACATTCGTAGCTGTTACACTAAAGGTGGCATTGCTTCCGGCGCATACTGTACGGTTTGCCGGCGGAACTGTTACTACCGGCAGCTGACTGTCTGTCACCGTTATTGTAAATGAGCAGACGACCGTGCCACAAATATTGGTGGCGGTTATAGTTACGGTGGTCACTCCCACATTAAAGGTGGAACCACTACCCGTGCCACTGCCACTACCTGTTGTTGCGCCGGTAAAGGCGTACGTAACGGTTGGGGCCGGTGTACCTGTTATTACCGGTGCATAGCTTACTACTGCTGTACAACCGCCGATGATGCTTGGTACGGTTATGTTAGCAGGGCAAGTGATCGTGAGCGGAGCCTGTACTGTTACTGTTGCAGTGATCGATGGGCCTACACAACCGTTGGCGGTTGGTGTAATGGTAAAGGTCACCGTTACTGCAGCCAGTGTGGTGTTGGTCAGCGTACCGCTGATGTTGCCGGTGCCGCTTGCCGGAATGCCTGTTACGGCGGCTACATTATCTCTTGTCCATGCATACGTGGTGCCGCTTACTGCTCCTGTCAGCACTATGGGTGTCATAGCGGTGGAAGAACAGATGGTTTGCGATGGCGGTGTGGCCACTGCATTTGGTGTCGGGTTCACCAGGATATTCACTGTGACTGGTATGCCCGTACAACCATTGGCTGTTGGGGTGATGGTGAAGGTCACTGTTATTGGTGCATTGGTGGTATTGGTCAGTGTACCGCTGATGTTGCCGGTGCCGCTGGCTGCAATACCTGTTACCGTTGCGGTGTTATTTCTTGTCCAGTTGAACGTGGTTCCTGCTACTGATCCGACCAATACTATTGGTGTTATGGCTGAACCAGAACAGATGGTCTGTGCGCCAAGGTTAGAACCGCATCCGCTGATACCCGGTACTGTTAATGTTCCGATGCTGGCACATACCGGCGCTGCGGCTGTTCCGCGGATACAACCGGAGGCTACTATCACACCATCACATCTTACTTCCCAGAGACAGGCATTATCATTAAAGGTGCCCTGTGCTTCTATGAAGAAGGAGAACGGTGCGTTAGTGGCCGGTACGGTTGCAGATGGTGTTGGCGGCGGATTGAATCCATAAGGACCGCCAGTTAATACCACCGTACCAATTGAATTGGTCAGTGTCCAGGTCACTTCATCGGCAAAGTTTCCATTACCGGTAATAATTACCTGCATGCTGCCCTGGCTCACGTTTGGTGTCGGGTTCACCAGTACCGTTGCCGTGATCGGTGTGCCTGCGCAACCGTTGGCTGTTGGTGTGATGGTGAACGTAACTGTGATCGGTGCAAAGGTGGTATTGGTCAATGTACCACTGATATTGCCGGTGCCGCTTGCTGCGATACCGGTTACTGTTCCAGTATTATTTCTTGTCCATGCATAAGTAGTACCGCTTACTCCACTTGTAAGTGCGATCGTGGTAATGGGCAATCCGGAACAAACGGTTTGTGCTGCCGGTGTGGCTATTGCGTTTGGTCTTGGATTAACCAGCACGGTTGCAGTGATCGGTGTGCCCGGACAACCATTGGCTGTTGGTGTAATGGTGAAGGTCACCGTTACAGGAGCAAAAGTGGTATTGGTCAATGAACCACTGATGTTGCCGCTGCCGCTTGCTGCGATACCTGTTACCGCTACTGTATTATCTCTTGTCCATGCATATGTGGTGCCGCTTACCGCACTTGTAAGTACGATGGTAGTGATCGCATTACCAGAACAGATCGTCTGGGATGGCGGGGTCGCTACGGCATTGGGGATCGGGTTAACAGTAATGATCTGTGTACATTCTGTAAAGTTGCCGCAGACATCTGTTGCCCTGTATGTTCTTGTAATTGTATAAGGTACATTGACGCACGCAGGACAGTTGTTTACATCACCCTGGTGGGTAACGGTGACCACGCCGGCGCAGTTATCACTCACTCCGGTAACGGAAAGAATGTCTGGCAGTGGCACTGCTCCGGGACCGCATACTGTAATTGGTCCGGGGCAAGTCATTGTTGGTGGTGTCTGATCATCTACTGTAATGATCTGTGTACACTCAACAAAGTTACCTGCTGCATCTGTTGCACGGTAGGTTCTTGTAACAGTGTACCGGTTGGCACAGGTTTGTCCGCTGATCACATCACTGATATGAGTGACGACCACGCCGGGGCAATTGTCTGCCGCAACGATACTACCCGGGTCTGGTGCTGGTACCAGGGCGGCACAACTTACTGTTACCGGTCCGGGACAAGTGATCGTCGGGTTCTCGGTATCATTTACTGTTACTGTGAATGAACAGTTAGCCGTACCACAGGAATTCGTAGCAGTTATGGTAACGGTAGTCGTTCCTACATTAAAGAAGGAACCGCTGCCATCGCCGCTGCCGGATGCTGTAGTGGCACCGCTGAATGTATAAGTAATAGTTGGTGCAGGGATGCCTGTAATCGTTGGGCTGTATGTTACGGTGTTGCCACACAGACCAATCGTATTGCTTACTGTTATATTAGCAGGACAAACAATTGTCGGCACTGCATTTACTGTTACTGTAGCTGTTATTGGTGCGCCTGCACAACCATCCGGAGATGTTGGTGTGATCGTGAAGGTCACTGTTTGCGGAACAAATGTATTGTTGGTCAGCGTACCGCTGATGTCACCACTGCCGCTGGCAGCAATACCTGTTACATTCACGGTATTGTCTCTTGTCCATGCAAAAGTAGTTCCGGGAACAGTACTGGTTAATACTATGGTAGTGATCGGACCGGAACATACTGTCTGAGATGAAGGTGTTGCTGTTGCAACGGGCACCGGATTCACCGTTCCTGTTACAGGTACTCTTGGAGCACTGTTACAGGTTTGAGCAGCTGAATATTCAAATTCTATTCTTGAGATGCTGGTAGCTGCTCCAAATTCCCTCCAGATGTCATGCGGTGCGCTGGTCGAAAGCGGGAACTGCATACCCAGGCGTTGCAATTGAACAGGGAATCCGGCGATAGTGGTATTATAATCACCGGGTGCATAGGAGTTGATGTTTCCGCGATAACCAAGGAAACCGATCACTTCGCCGGCTGCTACAGGTATATTACAAGGTACACTGCCCAAAGAAGGGTTACCTCCCGTTTGGAACAACGTTGTGAACGCATTCGTTGTAGCTGAGAATACCGGTGGTGGCGTATTTCCATTGAATTTAACTACCGCGATACTCATTGGACCCGCTGAAGCAGTGGTTGGCACACTCAAAGACGTGATCACAAAATCAGTTGGCGCCGTGAACCAGTAGCCTCTTACATTACCAGGGAAGGTATTGCTCTGTGCAGGCATTGCCAAAAGGCTAGAAGGACCTGCAGGAGTGACTGCCTCCACATAATATGTAGTAGTGGCAGTGATATTGGGTGAATAAGTAGTACCTGTATTTACCACAACACCACCTGTACTGGCATTCCACCAGTTGATCGTACCGGTACCTGCTGCACTGAGATTAACAACACCTCCCGGTTCACACACAGCATCACCGGTAACTGAAGTGATCGATGGTATTGGTGCTACTGAGATCGTAAAGGTGATCGGTGTACCGTTGCACGCCCCATTTGCAGGCGTAACGGTGATCGTACCGCTGATAGGCGCAGCCGTGGCATTGGTAGCCGTAAAGTTCAGGTCACCGCTTCCACTGGCAGCAAGGCCGATGGCAGGGTTGGTATTGGTCCAGTTATACGCTGTGGCACCCGTACCTGTGAAGCTAACAGTGGCCGGAGAGCCGCTGCAGTAATACTGGTCAGCTACTGCATTTACAGTTGGGTTTAATGAAGTGGCTGTTTGCGCAGCAGTAGCTGTACAGCCGTTGTTTCCGTATCCTAATGTTACAGAATAGTTAGTCACGCCGGTATTATGTACAATGGCCTGTGTGGTGGCCCCGCCGGGACTCCATAAATAAGTATTGGCAGTACTTGCCGTGAGTGTTATCGGTGTTCCGCTGCACTCGAATGCACTCGGTGTAGCAGTGATACCTGCTGCTTCTCTTGGCAGATCAACGGTCAATGTATAACTGCCGCAACCTACTCCTACATTCACTTCATGCACTATCACCACTATTGTTCCGTTTGCCGGAATGGTAGCCTCGTAGAAAATAGAAGTGCTCGGTGATGATCCGGGATCAGCCAGGTAATTGGTACACAGTGATGCCGGGTTGAAACTACCTGTATAAGCAACAGAGAAAATATTCGTTGCGCAACCCGAGTTAAGACCAATAGTTGCGCAAACAGGAACGTTGCGGGGGTTGGTAATGGTATAAGCATCATAGAATCTTGCACCTGTGGGTGTAAATATTCCAGGACAGGCTTTAGGTGCTGCACAGGTTGAAACTACCGCAAATCGGTTGATGCGTCCGGTTTGCTGTAGATCACCAGCACCTATTGTACCATTGAACACATAGTCAGCTACATTAACTACTGCCGTAGTACTTGCTGAACAACCAAACTGGTTGGTTACAACTAACTGGTAAACACCAGATGCCGTTGCTGCCTGGGTTTGTGCTGTACCTAAATTGCTGAATGGTGCAGTAAACAGCGTTCTTCCCCACTGGTAAGTATAGTTAGGATCAACCGGGCCGGTCAATGTTGTACCGGTTGGGCAGAATGTACCTGCACCACCAATTACAAAGGCAGCCGGGTTAGGATTCATCACCACATCCACTTCATCAAATGATGGTGCACATGGTGCATTGGAGATCGTCCAGCGGAAGGTATAAGTACCGGCTGTTGTAAGTCCGTTGATCGTTGTATTAGGTGCGCCGGGTGATAAGATATTTGCTGCTACAGGACCGCCTGTTTGTGTCCATGCACCGGTTCCTGACACTGGTGTGTTAGCCGCCATTACTGCAAAACCGCCGATACAAATATTGGTCTGGTCTGGTCCTGCTGTTGCAGTTGTTGGAGCGGGATTCACTGTTACTGTTGCTGTAATGGGTGTACCGTTACAACCGGCTGCAGTTGGTGTAATAGTAAAGGTGACTAATTCAGACACGGCAGTTGAACTTGTGAGTGTGCCGCTGATATCACCAGAACCGCTGGCAGCGATACCGGTAACATTTACCGTATTATCTCTTGTCCAGTTATAGGTGGTACCTGTTCCAGTTAAAACAATTGTTGTTATTGCAGTGCCGTTGCACACTGTTTGTGAAGCTGGTGTTGCAACCACTGTTGGTGCAGGGTTCACCGTTACGGTGGCAGTATAAGGAGTACCTGTACAAGTGCCATAGTAGGTCGGTGTAATAGTAAATGTGACTGTTTCAACAACGGCAGTGGAACTTGTAAGGGTACCGCTGATATCACCAGAGCCGCTGGAAGCGATGCCGGTAACATTTACCGTATTGTCTCTTGTCCAGTTATATACGGCACCTGCAGGTGCGCCAGATAATACTATTGTTGTTATAGCTGTACCTGAACAAACGGATTGTGAAGCAGGTGTTGCTGTTCCGGTTACCGGAGCAGGACAACTGATCACTAAAGTATAAGTAGAACCGGCACCGCTGCAACCATTTAGATCTGTTGCAATAACAATGATGGGGAAGGTGCCTGCCTCTGTTGGCGTACCGCTTAACACACCTCCTGTTGATAAGGACAACCCAGATGGTAAGGTGCTTGCGGTAGTATAGGTAATAGCCGGTACACCACCAGTAGAAGTAAATGTCTGGCTGAATGCTGTACCTGCTGTGCCGGTAGTTACCCCAGGGTTAGTAACAGTAATTGTGGGACAAATAGCGAATAAATAGTTACAGCCTGTTGGCACGGTAAAGCCGGGAGGTGTTAAATTATTCCGTATCCAGTTGGCCTGGTTATTTAATAAAGCTCTTAATGCTGCGATCGGACCTGATACACCCGGAGCGGCGCAATTGCCATAGCGGGCATTATCAAATTCAGAATTGATGTCATCTTGTGTTCCAATCCAGATAGCGTTGACACCGGTGGTTAATCCCGGAGGCAAGGCGCTGGCAAATGAAGTTCCTGCCGGGGCAAAAGCGGTGCCATCCCATGCGGCTGCGGTAGTGGACACCGGATCGCCGTTGGCAACGGTATATACATTCATATGTATCGCACTGATGAATGTAGGTGCGGATACAAGTCCCTGGAAGGCTAATAACTGATCACCTGTTGTATTTAATGACAGCGCTGTCCCGGTTACGGTACCTGCTGCTCCACCACCAGATTTGGTGGCGGTAAGTCCGGATATCATTATTTCAGTACCTGCAGCAAGGCCTCCTGCAGGCGCTGTCCAGGTAATATTTTGTTCTCCTGCGCGGAAGGCATTTGTTGGTGCGCCAATCCATCCGTTATCAGTAAAGTTGATGACTGTAGCTGCACCTATATTCCTTAAAAGAACGAAAGAGAAATCATCTCCTGCTGTGGTAGAGGTGTAGGCGCTGAAAGCAATATCACCTGCAACCAATGTGGTGGCGCCCGGTGCTACTGGTGGTGTTACATTCCACGAAGCTAATAAGGTGTAAGCACCCTGGCAAGCGGATGAACAAGCGGCACGGCGTCCTTCTATCACTACAAAACCGCTTCCGGCAGACACACCTGTTGTGCTGATATTATTACCTGGCGTATAAGGTAAGTATGTTACACCACCATCTATGGTATATCTGAAGTCATCGGTACATCCGGTACCGCCGCTGCCTGCATTGAAGGTGGCGCTGACCGGTGTGCCGTCGGCTACAATAAGACCGGGCGGTGTTTTTGTTGCAATGGTTGGATTGACCGGAACTGCATTTACGGTAAGTAATGCACTGTTTGAATTGGCGGGTCCCGATACATTGGTAGCCACACAACGGTATAAGAATCCATTTAATGCAATCGGAGTTGCATTGATACTAAGTGTGGTGGTAGTTACACCGGAGTAGATGATATCATTGCTCAGGTTAATAAATCCTGCGCCCTGGTCCACCTGCCATTGGTAACTGATAGCTCCGCTTGCTGTAATAGTGAAGCTGGTATTGGTTCCGGCACAAACAGTACTTGGTACAGGGTGTAAAGTAATTGTTGGTACAGAACCCAAACCAAAGTACAGGCAACCGGTAGGTATGGTAAAGCCCGGAGGTGTTAAATTATCCCTGATCCAGTTGGCCTGGTTATTCAAGGCAGCTCTTAACGTGGTAATAGGGCCGAGTGTACCCGGACCGGCACAGGTGCCGTAACGGGCATTATCAAATTCAGAAGCGATCACATCCTGTGTGCCTATCCAGATGGCGTTTACACCGGTAGTCAGACCGGTAGGTAATGCACTGCTGCTGGTGGTATTGGCGGTGCCATCCCATGCGGCGGCAGTGGTGGTAACAGGGTCTCCATTAGCAATAGAGTACACATTCATATGTATGGCACTGATAAATGTGGGTGAAGCCGCTGAACCGCGGTAAGCCAGTACCTGGTCGCCACCGGTTATTAAACTTAATGCAGTACCTGTAACCGTTCCTGCTGATCCGCCTGCGGCCAAAGTAGCCGTAAGCCCGCTGATAATGATCTCTGTTCCGGCAGGATAAGCTGCGTTGCTTGTCCAGGTAACGGTTTGTTCAGCTACCTGTAATACGTTTGTGCTGAGCCATCCGTTGTCGGTAAAATTGATCACCGTGTTGGGACCTATATTCCTTAATAATACAAATGAGAAAGCGTCTGTTGTGGTAGAAGTGTAACCACTGAATGCGATATCACCGGCATTTAATGTAGTGGCACCTGCAGGTAATGGTGTAACATACCAGGCGGCCAGTACGATATATGTACCGGGGCAAAGTGAAGTACAAGTAGCCCTGCGGCCTTCAATGAACACATATCCGCTGCCTGCTGCCAGGCCGGTAGTGCTGATATTGTTTCCCGGTGTGTATGGTAAATAAGTAGCTCCGCCATCTACGGTGTAGCGGTAATCATCTGAGCAACCGGTACCACCACTTCCTGCATTGAATGTGGCGCTTACCGGTGTTCCATCGGCAACAGAAACGGTAGCCGGTGTTTTTACATTCAGTGTTGGGTTTACAGCCAATGGTGTCACTGTTAATAAAGCTGAATTGGTATTTGTCGTACCCGAACCGTTGGTAGCGGCACAACGGTATAGGAATCCATTAAGGCCGTTGCCGGCAGCGGTAATATTTAAAGTAGTAGTGGTAACGTTGGAATAAGTAGCATCATTACTAAGGTTTACAAATCCGGCGCCCTGGTCCACCTGCCATTGATAGGAAACGGCACCGGTGGCCGTCATAGTAAAACTTGTATTGGCACCGGCACAAATAGTAGAGGGAGAAGGTTGCAGTGTAATTACCGGCGGCGAAGCAAGTATGCCTATGTAATTACAACCGGTGGGTAATGTAAATCCTGCAGTCACATCACTGGTAAACCAGTTGGCCGGGTTATTTATAGCAGCTCTTGCCAGTGCGATGGTACTTACATCCGGCCCGCAGGTAAAATGACCATTATCTTCTTCAGAGGGAATAGAGCCTACAGTACCTATCCAGATGGCATTGGTCCCGGTTATAAGTCCGGCAGGCAATCCGCTGCTGGTAGAGTTCTCGGAAGTGGCAGGGGTGCTGATCACACCATCCCAGTTGGCGGCGCTGGTATTGCCGGCAGTTACCGGATCGCCATTGGCAAGTGAGTACACGTTCATGTGTATGCCAGTAATAAAGGTGGGGGCGGCAAAAGTGCCCTGGTAGGCAAAGATCTGGTCGCCATTGCCACTCAAACTCATGTTATTGCTTGCCAGAAAAGTAGCTCCTACTGAATTCACTACGGTACCTGCTGAACCGCCGCCTATCAGTGTGGCAGTGGCTGCAGCCGGAAATACGTTTGAAACGATGGTTATCTCTGTACCGGCATTATAAGCGGCATTGGTTGTAAAGGTATATTCTGTTTCCAGGTTTCCGTTCCTGTTGATAAAGGCACCCAGGTCCGGACGCCATCCAAAGTCAGTAAACTTTATCACTGTATTGGCTGTAACGTTTTTCAGCAGTACAAAAGAGAATTGGTCCAGGATACCCGGGTCGGATGATATATAGCCGGTAAAGGCGACATCTCCTGCTACGAGGGCCGTTTGTGCTTTTACATTATTTTGAACAGCTATTACAAAAAAGAAAGGAAGGATAAGTTTGTACAACTTTCTCATAAACGGAAGGTTTTGTGGTTAAGTTTCGGGTGCTTGTATCCCTTTACGTAAAGGCAAAGAAAATACGCCTCTAAAAATAAAGGTAATTCCTGAAGTATCAACCTCTTGTCGTATTATTTATTTTATAGCCTCGTATTATCAATTGGCTTTCAACGGAACACAGGACATGGCCCTGCAATAGTGCTGACAAAGGGTGCTAAGGGTTTTGTCTTAGTTTGCTGATCTTAACTTTTTTAGATGGGGCGGGTAGCTGGTCACCAGTTAGCTATCGGGTTTGGGTAAATGAAAAATTTCCCACAAAGACACTAAGACCACTAAGCCTTTATAATCAAATGAAATTTCTTTGTGTTCTCTGTGTCTTTGTGGGAAACAAAAATGAACCTGAGACACTACCTGCTGCCGGCTCAGACCACCACATTCACCATTTTCCCTTTTACAAAAATGATCTTCTTAGGGGGCTTGCCTTCCAGCCATTTTTGTACGATCTCATTGGCCAGTACCATTGTTTCCACGGCTGCAGTGTCTGCGTTCAGTGCTATCTCGAGGGTGGTGCGGAACTTGCCATTGATGGAGATGGGATATTCTTTGGTGGATTCGATTGTGTACTTAGGTTCGAAGGTGGGGTAAAGGACCTCACCCCCGGCCCCTCTCCACAAGTGGAGAGGGGGGTTCGAAGCCCCTAACAGACCGTAAAGTTCTTCTGTGATATGTGGTGCGTAGGGCGCCATTAATATAAGTATGGGTTCCAATATCTTTCTTTTATGGCATTTCAGGTCGGTGAGTTCGTTGGTGGCGATCATAAATCCACTGACGGCCGTGTTGAAACTGAAGCGTTCGGTGTCACTTTCTATTTTTTTGATGGTGTTGTGCAGGACTTTCAGTTCTTCCGGGGTGGGCTCTTCATCCGTAACGATCAATCCCTTTGTTTCATCAGCAAACAACCGCCAGAATTTTTTCAGGAAGCGGTGAACGCCTTCAATGCCTTTGGTATCCCAGGGCTTGCTCATTTCTACGGGGCCAAGGAACATTTCGTACATGCGGAAGGTGTCGGCGCCGTATTTGGTGATGATGTCGTCAGGGTTAACAACATTGTATTTTGACTTGCTCATCTTTTCAACTTCTGGTTCTGTAAAAAATTTGTCGGATCCGTTATTTTTTCTATGAAATTTACTTTGAAACCAAAACCCTCCTTCACATAAAAAGATTGCGTTCTTATATTGCGAACCACGGGAAGAATTCAAAAAAGATTCAATATTAAGTTCATTATTACTAACATTACTTACATCTACTCTATACTCAATTGAATTTGCAGAAAAATTATCTATAAAGAAATCTTCCAAATCAAATTTTATTGGATGAAGAATATTTGTAGGAATTGCTATTGTACCATCCTCAATTTGATCATAAATATCAACTTCATATCCTTCGCCAATAGGTACAAAAAAACTATTTTGCTTTTTTACATTTTTCAAGTACCTAAAGCTTACAATAGATGCATGAACTTTTTCCGAAACCCCCTGTATCATCCCCTGGTTCACCAATCTTTTAAACGGTTCATCAAAACCGATATGGCCGAGGTCGTACAGTGCTTTCGTCCACATACGGCTATATAATAAGTGGCCTACCGCATGTTCGGTGCCACCGATGTAGAGGTCCACCTGGTTCCAGTAGTCGGATACTTTTCTGTCGCAGAAAGTGCTGTCATTCTTTGGGTCCATATAGCGAAGAAAATACCAACTGCTGCCGGCGTAACCGGGCATGGTGTTGGTTTCCCGCATACCACCGCCCTCACCCCCGGCCCCTCTCCGCAAGCGGAGAGGGGAGTTATTCTCCGACTCCGCTATTTGTGCCAGTTTTGCTTTGATCTTGTCTTTTGTTTTATAGGGATGTGCTATTACTTCTTCATTAGTAAAACGTATGACTTCAAATCCAATATTGGTTAACACTTTGGTCCTTTCGGCATCATATACTTTTTGTTCTTCTGTATTATGATACCCTCCGTCCACTTCTACGATCAATCTTTCCTGGAGACATATAAAATCAACTATATAAGATTCTATTGGATGCTGTCTGCGAAACTTAGCCCCCAGTTTGCTGCTTCTTACTAATTCCCAAAGAATTCCTTCTGCTTCTGTATGGTCTTTCCTCATTGCCTTTGCCAGCTCGTACTGCTTTGGAGTATGTACAGCATATTTAGGGACTCTGGCCTCTCCTCTCTCCACCCCGTGGAGAGGGGCCGGGGGTGAGGGCATGAAGGCCCAGTCCGTTATGTTGGCCAGCGGTCCTTCACCATCCGGTCCCGGTTTGTAACTGTCCACATGAGGCAATTCTAATGGCAATTCACTTTCCGGCAGCGGATAAGCAATGCCGTCTTTCCAAACGATCGGGAACGGCTCACCCCAGTAGCGCTGGCGGCTGAAGGCGGCATCCCGCATTTTGTAATTCACTTTTCTTACACCGATGCCATTGTCTTCTAATGCTTTTATCGCCACTTCTATGGCTTCTCTCATTACCAGGCCATCCAGGAAACCGGAATTTTCTAATACCGCATCTTTCGTGGGATTGGCTTCTTCGCCATTGAAATGTGAACCGATGATATTGGTAACAGGAATATTGAAATGCTTTGCAAATTTCAGGTCCCGTTCATCGCCACAGGGCACTGCCATGATGGCGCCGGTGCCATAGCCTGCTAATACATACTCAGATATCCAAATGGGAATGGCCCTGCTGTTAAACGGGTTAACGGCATAAACGCCGGTAAATACGCCGGTGATCTTTTTTTCCGCCATACGTTCTCTTTCACTGCGGCTCTTTACATAGGTAATGTATTCATCAACTGCCGTTGTTTGTTCTTCTGTTTTTATTAAGTCAACCAGTTCATGCTCGGGGGCGATGACCATGAAGTCAACGCCGAAGATGGTATCGGGACGGGTGGTGTAAACGCGGAGTTTTGTTGGTGGCATGCCTTTGATCGCAAAATCAATTTCTGCACCGGAAGATTTCCCGATCCAGTTCGTCTGCATTTCTTTCATGGCATCGCTGAAGTCCACTGTATCTAATCCTTCGAGCAGGCGGTCAGCATATTCGGTGATGCGGAGGTACCATTGCCGTAATGTTTTTTTCACTACGGGGTGTCCGCCTCTTTCGCTTACACCATTTACCACTTCATCATTTGCTAATACAGTTCCCAGGGCTTCGCACCAGTTCACTTCACCATAGCCGCAGAAGGCCAGGCGGGAATCCATGAGGAGGGTTTGTTGTGTGGCTTCTTCGTAACTGTTCCATTCCTCTGCAGTGAATGATTTTTGATTTGCGGTTTTAGGTTTTAGATTGCCTTCAGTTTCGAAATGCTTTATTAGTTCTTCAATTGGTTTTGCTTTGTTTTCTTTTCTGTCAAAGTAGCTGTTGAAGAGTTGCAGGAAGATCCATTGTGTCCATTTATAATAGTTGGGATCGCTGGTTTGCACTTCCCGGTCCCAATCGTAGCAGAAGCCGATATTATCGAGTTGTGCTTTGAATGTTTCAATGTTCTTTTTAGTGGTAACCGCAGGATGCTGACCGGTATCGAGTGCATATTGTTCGGCGGGCAGACCAAAACTGTCAAAGCCCATCGGGTGCAGTACGTTGAAGCCCTTCAGTCTTTTATAGCGACTATAAATATCAGAAGCGATATAGCCCAGCGGATGTCCCACATGCAAACCGGCGCCGCTTGGGTAAGGAAACATATCCAGCACATAGCACTTGGGTTTGGACCCTTCGCCTGGCTCAGGATTATGAACCTTGTAGGCTTTTGATTCTTTCCATTGCGCTTGCCATTTCTTTTCAATATCCCTGAAGTTGTATTCCATATCCTTTCTTGCTTCTTTTAATTTTTATTTGGTCATCGTTCTGTTCGCTGCTCATCGTCCCTTGCGTCGCACACTTCATCGTTCGGTTCGCTACTCATCAATTATGCTATATGCGTATTGCCCAGTAGAATTCCTGCAGCTGAAGAGTGCGACGCAACGAAGCTGATAGTAGTACTACAGCCGGGTTACTAAAATTTTCTTTAACAATTCTTAAAGTTCAAATGGCAATATGAGTCAGTGCCAATCGTTTAAATGGTCGGCAAAAATACTGATTGTAGCCCTAAACTGCTATTTTTGCTTGTCCCGTTACCATGTTAATCAACTGAATATCAAAACGGGGCCCGTAATCCATTAACTGTAAAAGTTCATTTCATGTCTCAATCTGGCAAAGCATCTATCAAACGTGGCAAACCTTCCTACTTCATGTCCATTTTGGGCGTTACGCTGGTACTTTTCCTGTTAGGGATCATCGGCTGGCTGGTGATCAACGCTAATAAGCTGGGCGATCATTTCAAGGAAAGTGTGGAAGTGAATGTTTATCTCCGCGGTGATCTGAATCCAAAGGACAGTACGGCACTGGTACAATATATTGCCTCCAAGCCTTATGTAAGAAGCTATGTGTACACCACCAAGGAGATGGCGAAAAAGAAATACATCTCTGATGGAAATGAAAGCTGGGATAATATCCTTGCAGAAAACCCGCTGGACAACAGTGTGGACTTTAAAATAAAGAAAGATTACCTGAATTCGGATACGCTGAAAAACATCAAAGCGGACCTGCTGCAGAATGTATATGTAAAGGAAGTGCACTACCCGGCCGCCCTGGTGGGAGAAATGAATAAAAACATACGGATGATCAGTATCGTGCTGCTGATCGTTGCGCTGATCATCGCCTTTGTGGTTATTTTCCTTATTGATAATACGATACGGTTGGCCATGTTCAGCAACCGGTTCCTTATTAAGACCATGCAAATGGTTGGCGCCACCCGCATGTTCATCGCAAGGCCGCTTAATGTGCGGGCGGTGATCAATGGCGCCATCAGTGGCATCATTGCTGTGGTGGCGGTCTATTTGCTGGTGGTACTGGCAGAAAGCAAAGTGCCGGAAATGAAAGCCATTCATGATACCACGGGACTTATTTTGTTGTTCGTAGGGCTGGTGGTGCTGGGTGTTGTCATTACGGTTTTCAGTACGCACCGGAGTGTGATCAAGTATTTGAGGATGAGGCTGGATGATTTGTATTAGTCGGAAAAGACGGAAAGATCGAAAGTCCGAAAGACCGAAAGACGGGAAGTCCGGAAGACAATCTCTTAATTCAACTAGTGAATTTCAAATTACAGGAAACCTTTCTTTCTGACTTTCTGTCTTCCCGACTTTCGGACTTTTCCCTATATTGCAGCTCCAAATTTGTAACAATGAGTAACGAAAAAAAGGCCCCTTCCATTTTTAATAAAGAGAACTACCTGTGGATGCTGGCCGGCGTGGTGCTGATCGCTATCGGGATGTTCCTGATGTCGGGCGGAAAAAGCAATGTGAATCCGGCTGTGTTTGATAAAGATGCTGTTTATAGTAC
>JBEBIF010000634.1:0-1603 GCA_040080515.1 Chitinophagaceae bacterium
TCATAATACTGCCGATGCCAACCGATGCCAACAGACAGTTTCTCGATTTTGAAAAACCCATCAAAGACCTGATTGATGAGATTGCCAATATGAAGCATCGTCAGGAAAAGACCAAACTGGATCTTGGCGACACTATTCAAAAACTGGAACAGGGTATTCTGGATAAACGAAAAGAAATTACCGAAAACCTGAGCAGCTGGCAACGGGTGCAACTAAGCCGCCATCCGGACAGGCCTTATACACTCAAGTATATTCAGAATATGACAGAGAATTTTGTTGAGTTATTTGGCGACAGAAATGTGAAAGATGATAAAGCCATGGTGGGTGGTTTTGCCAGCATTGGAGGCGAAACAGTAATGGTAATCGGGCAGCAAAAAGGTATCAATACCAAAATGAGGCAGATGCGGAATTTTGGTATGGCCAACCCGGAAGGGTATAGAAAGGCATTACGGTTGATGAAGCTGGCGGAAAAATTCAACAAACCGGTTATTACGTTAATTGATACACCCGGCGCATATCCCGGCCTGGAAGCAGAAGAAAGGGGACAGGGGGAAGCCATTGCCCGGAATATTTATGAAATGATACGGTTGAAAGTGCCGGTCATTTGTGTAATCATTGGAGAGGGAGCCAGTGGCGGCGCATTAGGTATTGGGGTGGGTGATAAAGTGTTTATGATGGAGAACACCTGGTACACAGTTATCAGCCCCGAAAGTTGTTCCTCTATTTTATGGCGCAGTTGGGATAAAAAAGAAGTGGCAGCAGAACAATTAAGATTGACAGCTGATAAAATGCTTGGCTTTGGTTTGATTGACGGCATTATTTCTGAACCTGTTGGTGGAGCTCATTGGGATTATAATGGGGCAGCACAAATTCTCAAGGATTACCTGATACCCGTACTGAAAGAATTGAAGCAATCATCTGCAGAACAAAGGGTAAATACAAGGATTGAGAAGTTTGGAAAAATGGGATTTTGGGAAGAAGTGTGATGATTGCTGGTTGCCTGTTACTGGTATTTGGTTACCAGCTTCAGTAATTCTGATCATCGCCTGTTGCGTCGCACCCTTCATCATTCAGATCATTACTCAACAAACACATAATATATTCATCAATCTTTAATTCAGCAATGTCATTAAGAGATAAATTCACCGGAACAGGAATCGCCATTGTAACGCCCTTTCATGCCGATGGAAAAATTGATTGGGAGAATTTCAGCAAGCTGATTGAGTTCTGGATCAAAGGACAGGTAGAGTATTTGGTAGTGCTCGGCACTACCGGCGAAAGCGCAACAGTGCATGGAGAAGAAAAGCAACAGGTCTTTTCATTTGTTGAAAAAGAAGTAGCGGGCCGCCGTCCTTTAGTGGCGGGTATTGGTGGCAATGATACTCATGAAGTAATTGAAGCATTTAAATCATTTGACCTGACAGGATACGATGCCATTCTTTCTGTATCTCCCTATTATAATAAACCTAACCAGGAAGGGATCTTTCAGCATTACAAGGCACTGAATGCAGCAACTCCGTTGCCGATCATTATGTACAATGTGCCGGGCCGGACAGGGCAGAGTGTAACTGCTGACACACAAGTTCGTATTGCCCGGGAATGT
>JBEBIF010000635.1:0-1600 GCA_040080515.1 Chitinophagaceae bacterium
AATACTTTTCTTTATGACCTTATGTGTTGCACCTTGCCCAACCCTGGTAATTCGAGGGTCTCAACAGAGCCCTAACCTTGCTTAATCGGGGCTAAGGTGCAAGCGGAGAGTTATAAAAGCTCTCCCTGAAGGTCGACATTCGCCTTTAATGGGATAGGTGATAATCCCTCCGCTTACACACGCTCATATCTTACTCTAGGCCGCCTCTTTTATTTGATATTGCATTTCCGAATAATTGCTTACAAATACACCAATGTCACGAACAATGGCGAAGATAATTCTCAAAAGCTTGCGAGCTATGGCTATCAGCGCCTTCATGCGAAGCATACCCCTTTGAATGTATTTCTGATAATACTCATGCATAATGCCACCCTTTCGAACTGTGTTAATAGCGGCAAAAAATAGTATCTTCCTCAAGAGATGACGTCCTCTTTTCGATATTCGCTTTTGTCCCTTATGCTTCCCGGAGCTGATTTCGTAAAGGTCAAGCCCTGCATGTTTCATTACCTCAGAGATCGTATGAAATTGCCCGAAATCCCCTATTTCGCCTAGCAGTCCTGCCGTTATTATCGTGCCTATTCCCTTGATAGACAAGATGCTCCGGCTGTAAGGTATTTCTTCGAGGCCTTTTCCCATCTCTGTCTCCACCATTGCTATAAACCTTCCAGTTGCCTCTATTGCAGTAAGAATCTCCGTTATCTCAAGTAATATGCTCTTTTGCCCTTCTTTAACACCTACAGATTCCTGTGCCGCCTTGTAGAGCGCTTCGGCCTGTTCTCTGCCCATATTCCCCCTGCTGACCGTCTTCAGTATCCGGGCAAGAGCAACCACCCCTTTTTTAATAATACCTTCGGGGGTTGGACAGTGGGTTAAAAGATATTGAGATGTCTTGCTCCCTATTTTTTTAAGTACCTGTAAAAACTCAGGGAATAATATAAAGACCAGAACATGAAGTTGATTCAAAAGAACGGTGCGTCTTTGCATGCTCCTTTCCCTGGCAGAGGTCAGCCTTCTTAACTCGGCAGTTGTACCCTCTGGAATAATCACGGTTAGCGCATGCCCCAGTTCTATAATATCAGCAATGACCTTTGGGTCCTTGTGATCCGTCTTGCCCGGGGAATTCCCTTGAAGCTCTTTCAGCCTCTTTGTATGCAGGGGATTAACCTGTACAAGCTTTATCCCCTTCCTTCTCAAAAAATGCAACAGAGGCTCTGCATAAGGACCGGTGGATTCAAAACCCACTACCACCTCCTGAAGATTATGGGCCTTTTTGGTTCGGCAGACGCTTGTCCAGAACTCTTCGAACCCCTTCTTGTTATTAGCAAAATCAAAGGGTTTTACTTCCGTACCGTTAGGACATCTGCAATATCCTGTATGTCTTGTCATTCCCATATCAACCGTTGCAAGTAATGTTTTTTCGTTTAACCTTCTTACCCTTTTTGTGCTACTATTCTTCATGGCTATGCTCCTTTCTTTTAAGTTGGGTTTCCCAACTTGCTTTTTCTTAAGAAAGAGTATAGCCTTTTTCTGACTATTACTTCCCTCCCCTTAATATAGCAAGCTCTCCCACCAGGGGAGAGGGGATAACACACCCCTACGC
>JBEBIF010000636.1:0-1599 GCA_040080515.1 Chitinophagaceae bacterium
AAAGCAGGGTTATTTCACCGGCACAAGAACTTTTGTTTCTACTGCCGGTCGAATTCATAATGTTCGCATCAGGCTGTTACCAAAAACCAATACGGGAATTTTCACCGCATCTACCGGGGGAACAATTACACTAAGCGGCGGTGGAAAATTAGTGATGCCTGCAAATTCTGTAACGGATGCCGGTGGCGTTGCTTATACAGGTGTTGTGAATGTGGCGATGACATGGATTGACCCAACGGCTTCAAATCTTCCTGAAATTGTTCCCGGCGATCTTCGTGGTATTACCAGCACCGGTGAGGAAAGGGGTTTGGAAACTTATGGAATGTTGGGCGTAGAAATGACCGGACCGGGTGGTCAGGCATTGAAAATAGCAACTGGCAAAACTGCAGAACTTACATTTCCAATTCCCGCTGCTTTATCCGGCACAGCCCCGGCCACCATTGACCTCTGGCATTTTGATGAAGTGACAGGAAGATGGAAGCAGGAAGGAACTGCCGTTAAAACAGGCAGCAACTATGTGGCGCAGGTAAGCCATTTTTCTTTCTGGAACTGTGATGCGCCTTTCCCATTGATCAATCTGTGCATGACGATTGTTAGTTCAGCTAATACACAACCATTAATAAATGCCCAGGTGAGAATCAAAAGAGCTAATGGTTCTTATGGCTCCGGTTTCACCGATTCAACAGGTAATCTCTGTGGTAAAGTGCCCAAAAATGAAGCATTGGTTCTTGAGATAGTGGACCAATGCAATAACATTGTTTATTCACAAAACATCGGGCCATTCAGTAACGATGCGACATTGGGAACAATTGCTGCAACTATTCCTGCTGCAAATACATTAACCATTACGGGAACAATACAGAACTGTGCAAATGCAAATGTTACAAACGGAGCTGCTGTAATCTATACAGGAGGTGTATACAGTTACGCTGTGCCTGTTACAAATGGCACATTCACGTTAACATTAATGAGATGTAGCGGAGGCACATTAAATTTTTCTGTATTAGGTGTTGACTATACCACGATGCAGCAAAGTGTACTTGTCGGAGGCAGCGGTACTACCGGCACTGTTAATGCTGGCATCGTACAGGCATGCGGTACATCATCAGCTCAGTTTATTGAATTGCTGATTGATGGCAATCCAACCAACTTTGTTGCGCCGCCTGATAATATTATTACCAGCGACTCAGCTATTGCCGGGGCTTATTCTAATAAAACATGGGTTTCCAGTTTCAGGCAAAATGCAGGCACAAGCATGTATTCGCAGTTTTCATTCAGCAATAATTCTATGGCTGCTTCAGGTCTTCCTTTAAATCTTGTATACATTAATGCAGGGCCAGGTATGAACTCACAAACTATTGTTACGGCGGGCCCGGTAGTAAATATCACAACGTTTGGCCCTCCGGTAACAGGATTTGTGGAAGGAAGCTTTAACGTTCAAATGGATTTTGCCGGCACCATCAGAAATGTGATTTGTAATTTCCGTGTCAGAAGAAATTAAAATATCTTATTAAAGAGAAACAAAATGCCGGTTCGATCGAACCGGCATTTTGTTTTTTAACACAGTTACAATGTTTTGCTAAAACCCGTTCTCAGTAG
>JBEBIF010000158.1:0-7562 GCA_040080515.1 Chitinophagaceae bacterium
TTCACTTGTACCTTCTCAAACAGAACTATTGTATCATCTCGGACTGGAGCAGGAAGTAATTGGCATTACCAAATTCTGTATTCATCCGGATGAATGGTTTCGCACCAAAACAAGAGTTGGAGGTACCAAGCAATTGAATCGGGATATCATTAAACAATTAAACCCTGATCTTATCATTGCCAACAAGGAAGAGAATGTAAAAGAACAGATCGAAGAACTGTCCGGTGGGGAAAAAGGGTTCCCGGTTTGGATAAGTGATGTAAATAACCTGGCTGATGCGTATGAGATGATCGAACAGATCGGTCTGATAACAGGTAAATCGCAGCAGGCAAATGAAGTCACTGCTCAAATAAAAGAGAACTTCTCTTTACTCCCTATTCACCATTCCCCACTCACCTGCTGCTATCTAATCTGGAAAGAACCTTTCATGACCGTTGGCGGCGACACCTTCATTCATTCCATGCTGCAGGTGGCAGGCTTTGACAATATTTTTAAAAACAGAACAAGATATCCTGAAGTAACGATCGATGCTATTGCCGCTGCCAACCCGGCATTGCTTTTCCTTTCCTCCGAACCCTATCCATTTCAACAAAAGCATGTGGATGAACTACAGGCCGGTTTACCCAATACTAAGATCGTGCTGGTGGATGGCGAACTATTCAGCTGGTATGGCAGCAGGCTGATACAAGCACCGGGGTATTTTGAGAAACTGCGGGAGAAGCTGGAAGATAATAGATGATAACTGATAGATGATAGTTCCTTCATGTTGAAAAGTCATTCTCTTATTTACACGAAGGCCCCTCAGGACGGGTTCCTAACATTTGTTCGCATCCTTAATTAAATAAATCATCTATATTAGCGGCGCTTTAACCATGGCCTGCCATTGAACTATTTGTCACTATAAAACAATAATCAATTAATGAAAAAGTACAGAGCCGGTGTGCTGTTCGGAGAAGAACTGCAAGCCCTTTACAATGATGCTAAAGACAACCAGTTTGCCCTTCCCGCAGTAAACACCATTGGCACCAACACTATCAATGCCACTTTAGAGACAGCTGCCAAAGTCAACTCCCCTGTTATCATCCAGTTTTCCAACGGTGGCGCCCAGTTCATTGCCGGTAAAGGGATGCCTAATGATAACATGCAAGCCAATATAGCCGGTGGTATTTCCGGCGCCCTGCACATTCATAATGTGGCAAAGTACTATGGTGTGCCCGTGGTGCTGCATACCGATCATGCTTCCAAAAAATGGTTGCCCTGGATCAGCGGATTGATCGATGCCGGTGAACAATTTCATAAAGAAAAAAAACAGCCCCTGTTCAGTTCGCATATGCTGGACCTGAGTGAGGAGCCTATTGAAGAAAATATACATACCTCCGTGGAGTATTATAAAAGAATGCACCCGTTGGGGATGAGCATTGAAATAGAACTTGGCGTTACCGGTGGTGAAGAAGATGGGGTGGACAACAGCGATGTGGAGAACTCAAAACTCTATACCCAACCGGAAGATGTGGCCTATTCTTATAAAGAGCTGAGCAAAGTAGGTTCTATGTTTACTGTTGCTGCTGCATTTGGAAATGTGCATGGTGTGTATAAGCCGGGTAATGTGGAGTTGCGCCCGGAGATCCTGAACAACAGCCAGGTATTTATTGAAAAAGAATTAAAGACAGGTCCGAAGCCGGTGTATTTTGTATTTCATGGCGGCAGCGGTTCTCCGCAGCACCAGATACGGGAAGCGATCGGCTATGGTGCCATCAAAATGAATATTGATACTGACCTGCAATGGGCTTTCTGGGAAGGCGTATTAAACAACTATAAAAAATTTGAGGCCTCCCTGCAGGGACAGCTTGGCAATCCGGAAGGAGACGACAAGCCTAATAAAAAACATTACGATCCACGGGTATGGCTGCGCAAAGGTGAAGAGACGTTTATTAAAAGACTGGAAGTGGCGTTTGAGGATCTGAATTGTATCAACCGAAACGCCTGATTAGATGATAGATGATAGATGACAGATGTTAGATGATAATGCTTTCGATTCGGAACGTCATTAAATTTTCGATAAACATTATTACCTGTCATCTATCCTCTGTCATCTTTTCCCCTCTCTCCTCGTTTTTGACAAACAGTCGTCAGCTAACCGCTTTCAGACCTTCATTATCATCTATCATCTAACATCTGTCATCTTTTCCCCTCTGTCCTTGTTTTTGCCAAACAGTTGTCAGCTAACTGCTTTCAGACCTTCATTATCATCTGTCATCTAACATCTATCATCTTTTCTCCCCTCTCCTTACCTTTGCTAACAAGTCGTCAGCTAACCGCTTTCAGACTTTCATTATCATCTGTCATCTAACATCTGTCATCTTTTCCCCTCTCTCCTTACCTTTGCCAAGCAGTCGTTTGCTAACTGCTTTCGGACTTGCATTATCATCTGTCATCTAACATCTATCATCTATCATCTATTAACTATGGCTTCTAAAAAACTAACAGCCCTTCTTGGTGATAAGGCTGAATACTTGCTCAGCCACCAGTCTAACACTATTTCAAAGGATCAACTCCATCTTCCTGGGCCGGACTTTGTGGACCGCATCTGGACCATCAGTGACCGTAACCCGCAAGTGCTGCGCAATTTGCAATCTATGTATGGTCATGGCCGGTTAGCTAACACCGGCTATCTTTCTATTCTGCCGGTGGACCAGGGCATTGAACATAGTGCCGGCGCTTCTTTTGCCAAAAATCCGATCTACTTCGATCCGGAGAATATCATTAAGCTGGCGATGGAAGGCGGTTGCAATGCAGTGGCCACTACATATGGCGGATTTGGATTTTTATCCAGGAAGTATGCGCATAAGATCCCTTTTATTGTTAAGATCAATCATAATGAGTTTCTTACTTATCCTAATAAGTTTGACCAAATTATGTTCGCCTCTATCAAACAAAGCTGGAACCTTGGCGCTGCTGCTGTTGGCGCCACCATCTTTTTTGGCAGTGATGAATCGGCAAGACAGATACAGGAAGTAAGTAAAGCTTTTGAAATGGCGCATGAACTGGGTATGGCCACCATACTCTGGTGCTATCTCCGCAACCCGGCCTTTAAAACAAAAGAAAAAGATTTTCATGTATCGGCTGATCTTACAGGGCAGGCCAATCACCTGGGTGTGACCATTGAAGCGGACATCATCAAACAAAAACTGCCGGAGAACAATGGCGGTTATCTTGCATTGAACACCAAAGAATCTGCCTACGGCAAAAATGATAAACGTATCTATGAGGAACTCACTACAGATCACCCGATAGATCTTTGCCGCTACCAGGTGGCTAATTGTTATATGGGCCGTGCCGGTCTGATCAATTCCGGTGGCGCTTCATCCGGTGCCGGTGATATGGCAGAAGCAGTGACCACTGCTGTTATCAATAAAAGGGCTGGTGGTATGGGATTGATCTCCGGCCGTAAAGCTTTTCAGCGACCTATGACTGAAGGTGTGGAGATACTGAATACAATACAGGATGTGTACCTGGATGAAGGGGTGACGGTGGCGTAGGTGAAACACCATTTCAATAAACACACACACTCATCCTTCCAGGTAAAGCAGTTATTTACCCGGATAAAGCTGTTATCATTCAGGATACGATTGTTGCTTGCACCATCGATGGGGTGTTGCATCCCGGTGTAGCCATTATTTTTTACGGAGGTACAGCGGGTTGTTTTGCTCCCGGAGCGGTTTTTTCCCCCTTTCACACTGGTCATTCCAGTTACAACTGCATCGCTTCCAACGACCAGAGATGCGTTTCCAACGACCTGAAATGTTCTTCCAACAACCAGAGATGCGCTTCCAACCACCAGAGATGCCCTTCCAACGACTTGAAAAGTGTTTCCAACGACTTGAAAAGTGCTTCCAACGACCGGAAAAATGCTTCCAACCACTTGAAAAGTGCTTCCAACGACCGGAAAAGTGTTTCCAACCAAATTAAAAGTGCTTCCAACGACTTGAAAAGTGTTTCCAACCACTTGAAAAGTGCTTCCAACGACCTGAAAAGCGCTTCCAACCGAATGAAAAATGCTTCCAACGTATCCTCGCATCGCTCCAAGCAGAGGAAGACAGCACATTATCAATTTGTTATGAAAAATAATGCACTTTTTGATGATTTTTGGGCCTTTTCTTATTGGCCTGGCTGGCGGTAAAGAAAGATATCCGGAAATGGGAATGCATCCGGCTAGCTATTGGTTTACCACTGGTCTCTGCGGGATAAAAAAATTGACTATTTTACACCTCTTTTAATAAACATAACACATGAAATTTTCCGGCATTTTACCCGTCCTGTTTGTAGCAAGCATCATCACCAGTTGTGGCAGCTCTTCTTCTGATGAAAGTTCCACACCTGCAACCAATACTACCAGCACACCTGCTGTTACCACCCCTGTTACTACTAATAGTCAACCCACATCCACACAAACCATACAAACACAACCGTCGGTGAATGCACCGGTTCCTGTTCCAAACATTCCACAGGGTACTGTGCCTGTGGCTGGTAAAGCAGGATTGAATCCGGAACATGGTAAGCCCGGCCATCGTTGTGATATTGCTGTGGGTGCACCGTTAGACAGTAAGCCTGCTGCACAAACCATTACCACCACTCCGCAGCCTGTTGCCAATGCGCAGCCTGTTACCGTTAGTAATCCTATTACCATCAATAATCCTGCTGCGACACCTGCTGCAAGACCGAAACCTGTAGCTGCAGGAATGAATCCTGAACATGGTCAACCAGGGCACCGTTGTGATATTGCTGTGGGCGCACCGCTGAACAGTCCGTCAAACGTAGCCACACCAACACCTGCTGCGGCTACCAGTACACCTGTTGCTGCTACCGGTACACAGCAAGCTACTATTAAACCCACTCCTGTCACCCTTACGAATCCGCCGCAAACTGGTACTGCTGCTGCAAATGGATTGAACCCGAAGCATGGTGAGCCGGGTCATCGTTGTGATAGTGCTGTTGGTGCACCATTGAACAGTAAGCCGGGTCAGTAATTCCGTGGGGATGAATTCAGGTATATGATATTGCTGCTGCTGACATATCGCTCCTACGGAGCTTAATACATGATGCCAGGATCTTGCTACTGACATACCGCCTCGCTGAGGCTTAATCAACAGACATCATCTAATTTGTTGCTTCTACAACTGACATACCGCCTCTATGAGGCTAATACATAATCCCATTTAATTTGCGCTGGATTAACAGCCCCGCGGGGGCGAAATGTCAGTAGAGAGAAAAAGTTGCCGTGTGATCCCAGCTCCGTAGGAGCGATATGTGATTTATTTTATCCCGCGGGTTTCCGGGAATCGTTATGAATTATGACCCTGCTGGGGATATTTCGCTCTTGCGGCGCTTATTAAACATAAAAACATTTATTTTGCTGCTGCATGATCTCTTACAATCCCAAAGATTGGTTCACTTTTATTTTTCGTTTTCATAAAGCGGATACGTTTCGCCAGTTGTTGCCCCTGATCATTGGTATCTGTATTTATTCCGGCCTTGTTGCCTGGGCCGAAATGTATTACTGGAAACTGTCTGATAACAGTTATCTCCGCAACATCCCGGTGATGCACACCCTGCTGGGCTTTGCCATTTCCATGCTGCTGGTATTTCGTACCAATACCGCTTATGACCGCTGGTGGGAAGGACGTAAACTCTGGGGCAGCCTTGTAAACAACAGCCGCAACCTGGCAATGAAACTGTCGGCACTTTTGCCGGAGAGTGATAAAGAGAACCGGGCTTTTTTCCGGAAGATAATTCCTGCTTTTGCTTATGCATTACACAATCACCTACACAAGGAACAAACCCGTACAGAATTGTTTGAAGACAAGGAACACCCGCCCATTTTTAGCCGGATAGACCACGACAAGCATGTTCCCAACCAGGTGTCGCTTATACTATACCAGCATATTCATCAATTGCATCAGCAGAACAAACTATCGGGTGAGCAACTGCTTTTTCTGAATGCAGAATTGCAATCGTTCGCTGATATTTGCGGTGCCTGTGAACGGATCAAGAACACCCCCATTCCTTTTTCCTATAGTGTGTTCATCAAAAAGTTCATCTTTTTTTATATCATGACCCTTCCCTTTGGTTATGTTTTTCAACTGGGCTTTTACATAATACCGGTGGTGGCTTTTATTTTTTACGTTCTGGCCAGCCTGGGACTGATAGCCGAAGAAATTGAAGACCCGTTTGGTGGGGATGAGAATGATGTGCCTACAGAAATACTGGCGGGCAATATTCACCGGCAGGTGGCGGAGCTCATTTAACTGTCATTACTTTACACTAAAAACAACTTTTTTGGCATAGTCTTCGTTGCTACAGTGAACATTTTGTACTAATTATTGAAACACTATTTATGAACAAGGCCCTTTCGGTGGCGGCAGCCATTTCTTTTCTTATTGTATTGATCTCTTCCTGCAGTAAAGACGGTGGCGGTGGTGGCAGCACCCCTGTACTGGATTGCAATACGGTAACGAATAAGGCCTTTGCAACTGATGTGAGTCCTATCATACAATCTTCCTGTGCCATCCCCAACTGTCATGGTACCGGAAGCACCAACGGTCCCGGGCAACTGACCAACTATACAGAGATCTTCAGTGCCCGTACTAATATCCGCTCTGCGGTTTCTTCTGGCAGGATGCCACAAACGGGCAGCCTGAGCACTTCTCAAAAAAACTCCATCCTTTGCTGGATCGACAGCGGGGCGCCGAATAATTAATGGGGTGAAAGGTGTTGCTAATTTGAACTGGAATACTCCCTGATTCTGAAGCTGTTACCATCTATTCCCAACTTCCTTATATTTGTAACCTAACTACAGGTTATGGCTAAACAATTTGAAGATTTTGACGCAAACCTGGCTGGTGAGGAAGGGAAGACGGAGGAGACAAAGACCAGCTGGTTCAAGCGCATAAAAAAAGGGATCAGTACCAAAACCTCGGAAAAAAAAGAAACCCCGGAAGGCCTTTGGGTAAAATGTCCGGATTGTAATTATATCTGCACGGTAAATGAACTGCGGGAATTTTTATTTGTTTGTCCGAAGTGCAATTTCCACCACCGGATCAACAGCAGCGACTATTATGAGATCCTGTTTGACAATAATGAGTTCATTGAATTGTTCGACAACATCCGCAGCAAGGACTACCTGGAATTTACCGACCTGAAGCCGTACAAAAAAAGGCTGGAAGAAATATGGAGCAAAAGCGATCTGAAAGATTCCATGCGGGTGGCGGCGGGCAAAGTGGGTGGTCATGATATCGTAATTGCCTGTATGGATTTTGAATTTATCGGCGGCTCATTGGGAAGTGTGATGGGAGAAAAATTTTCCCGTGCCGTGGATCATGCCATTTTGAATAAAATGCCTTACATGGTGATCAGTAAAAGTGGCGGCGCCCGGATGATGGAGAGTGCCTTTTCACTGATGCAACTGGCTAAAACCAGTGGCAAACTTTCTCAATTGAGTGATGCAAAGCTTCCCTATATCTCCCTGCTGACCGATCCCACTTTTGGTGGCATCTCTGCTTCTT
>JBEBIF010000637.1:0-1597 GCA_040080515.1 Chitinophagaceae bacterium
ATACCAGCAATGATCCGGTTGTTGAAAATGAGCCGGCGTTCCGGCTTATTAAATTAATTGACAGTATTGCAAGCCTTTCTAAGGAAGATAAGGTTTCTTTTTATTATGCTCCATCCGGCGTTTGCGATTCGATTATTTCCCAGTATCAACAGGTCTATTTGCCTAACACCCCTTTCTGGTCCTATTCAAGGTTGCGGCTTGAGTACAACAGCAGCCAGCTGCCGGTAAAGGCTTTTAAATGGAGCCCTTCAGGTTCCGAACACCAGTATTCGGAAATTTTTTACGACGGCAACGGAAGAAAAATAAAACACATTAACTACAATGATACCTATACTTATACCTATGACCACCTGGGACGATTAGCAAGAGACACCCAATTCAGCAGTTTTGGATATTGGCTGAGCTACAGGACGTATTTATATGATTCAAAGGATAATGTTTTGGAATGGAAAAGTTTTTCAACGTACAGCGCCGACTCTGCATTTGTAAGGTGTACCTATGATAAAGCAATCAATCCGCTTCGAAAAGACTGGAACCTGCTTTTTTATGACCCAAGAGTACTAAGCCGGAATAACTTAACTTCTATGACTTATGTAAATACCTCCAATGCTGAAACGGTGACATATGTCTATAACGCTTTGAATCTTCCTGTAAAAGCCCGGATCTATAACACAAACCAGGCAGAACCTGTGATCAGAACGTATATCTATCAATAAAAAAACACCGGCAGGGCCAGTGTTCTTTATAGTAGGTTCTTTTGAGGCTGAAAGGTTACACCGCTTCTGCTTCCATTTTCTTCTGCACTTTCTTTCTTTCGTCTTCATTCAGGATCACTTTCCGCATCCGGATGAAGTTTGGCGTTACCTCTATGCACTCATCCTGCTGGATGTATTCCATGCATTCTTCCAGCGTCATCAGCGTTTTAGGGGCAATGCGGGTGGCATCATCACTGCCGCTGGCACGGTGGTTGGTCAGCTTCTTAGGCTCCGTAGCATTTACCACCAGGTCGCCGGGTTTGATATTTTCGGCGATGATCTGTCCGGCAGATACTTCTTCTGCGGGATCAACGAAGAAGGTGCCTCTGTCCTGCAGTTTATCTATTGAATAGCCGGTTGTCTTTTCTGTATTCTTGGATAATAAAACACCATTACTTCTTCCGGGAATCGGGCCTTTCCAGGGTTTATATTCTGTAAAGCGGTGGGCCATTACAGCTTCTCCGGTAGTGGCGGTCAGCATTTGGGTGCGCAGCCCGATCAATCCTCTTGAAGGGATCTCAAATTCCAGGTGCTGCATTTCGCCCTTGGTCTCCATGATCAGCATTTCACCTTTACGGCGGCTTACCAGGTCAATTACTTTGCTGGCAAATTCCTGTGGCACATCCACTACCAGGTTTTCGTATGGCTCACATTTCTTACCGTTGATCTCTTTTACAATTACCTGTGGTTGTCCAACAGTCAGTTCATATCCTTCGCGGCGCATGGTTTCTATCAGGATACCAAGGTGAAGGATACCACGGCCATATACCATCAGGCTATCGCCTTCTTCACTGTCTTCTACTTTCAGGGCCAGGTTCTTTTCTGTTTCTTTCATCAGGCGG
>JBEBIF010000638.1:0-1596 GCA_040080515.1 Chitinophagaceae bacterium
GTTTGATACAGATAACACCGTATGTCACTTCACCCGAAGTACAATCTCCCCTGTACAATTTTGATGAATCTTCGCTGAATTCCACCAGGTATTTTGATTCGCAATAACTATACAGGGAGCAAGCGGAATTGCCAATCGGATATTTCTTCAGGAGTTGAGCATTTATAACGGTAGTAAATAGAAATGCAAGCAGCAGCAGCCGGAACTTCATGTATTCTTTTTTATAAAAGTAAACTATTTGCTTTGATACACATTGGGTGGTAATTAACTTATTCCTTTACTTTGAGGCTTCAATTGTGACGCATGAGCAATACTTTCAATTATGGAACCGGCCAATTAACGATCAGCAGCATTATTGCCATCGCATCGGGTAAAATAAAAGCAGTTTTAAATAAGGAGGCGATCAAAAAAATAAAGGAAAGCCAACAGCATGTGCAGCAGATCGTTGATGAAAGCAAAACAGTGTATGGTGTCAACACCGGTTTTGGTATTTTAGCCAATACACCCATTTCCAAAGAAGATACTGCTACGCTGCAATACAAGATTTTGCAAAGCCATAGTGTTGGTGTAGGCGATCCTATATCCATTGAAGTAGCCAAACTAATGATGATTGCCAAAGTGCATGTGTTGGCCCGGGGTTATAGCGGCATACAATTATCTACCCTTGAAAGAATTATCTGGCATATAGAGAATGATGTGATACCGGTGGTTCCGGAAAAGGGTAGCGTAGGCGCTTCCGGTGATTTGGCGCCACTGGCACATTTGTTTTTACCATTGATTGGATTGGGAGAAGTTTTTTACAAAGGCACAAGACACAGATCACAGGAAATTCTTGATCAGTTTCAACTTTCGTCTATACAATTAGGACCAAAAGAAGGACTGGCTCTGATCAATGGCACACAATTTATTTTATCCTTTGCGGTAAAAGCAGTGCAGCGGATGCATAATTGTTTAGAAGCGGCTGATATTATCGGTGCCATGAGTTTAGAAGCGTTAACAGGAACCAAAGCGCCGTTTGATGAACGACTGCATAACCTGCGCCCATTCACCGGAAATAAATTAGTGGCGCAGCGTTTACGATTGCTGTTGCAGGATTCTGACATCATGCAAAGCCATGTGGACTGCGGCAGGGTGCAAGATCCCTATTCACTTCGTTGTATGCCGCAGGTGCATGGTGCCAGCCGCAATGCCTGGCTGCATTTAAAAGAATTGACAGAAATAGAATTGAATGCCGTAACAGATAATCCGATCATATTAGGTGCCAACGATACAATAAGTGGCGGCAACTTTCACGGTCAGCCACTGGCTTTGCCATTAGACTATTGTTGTTTTGCCGCGGCAGAAATTGGGAACATAAGCGATCGTCGTTGTTATTTATTACTCGAAGGTAAATGGGGATTGCCCATGTTATTGATGAAAGATGTGGGTTTGAATTCCGGTTTTATGATCCCGCAATACACGACGGCGGCATTGGTAACAGAAAATAAAACACTTTGTGTTCCTGCCAGTGCAGACAGCATTCCCACTTCACTCGGACAGGAAGACCATGTAAGCATGGGCAGCATCAGTGGCCGCAAGCTAAGCCGTGTATTGGAC
>JBEBIF010000159.1:0-7520 GCA_040080515.1 Chitinophagaceae bacterium
ACACACTACTATTGTCGTTAAAACAGTTTTTATACTTACTGAAATCAATTGACGAAACCGAGTTCAAATTTTGAAGGTTGAGCAGTTTAAGGGTGTCTTCCCTCAGGCAAAGGACATAATTCGTATCCCCGTACGAAAAAAAGTGAACCCCGAAGTAGGAGTTCACCTTTTTAAAAAGAGTTCCCAGGTCACAGTCATAAATTTTTTGTGGACCCAGGGGCCGGGTATAGATTTTTTGTTCTTTTGCACAAGAAGCTATCAAAGCTGTTAGAACAATATAAAAACAAAAGTATTTCATTATACCAGTTTATCCATATAAACTATATTAAAACAGAGGCCGTAAAATGAAGAAATGTTATACAGGTTTATAACCCAGAACAACATTCTCCTCCGTCAATTGATTATTTTTGTAAACAACTATGGAATTATCAGGTAGTACTATGACTTTATATGTGCCATTAATTATTTTGTCTTTAATATCATTCTGATACCGCAATCCGGGAAACAGATCATCATACTCCGAAATATGAGTAAAATAACCTGCCAAATCATTCCGATCATAATAAGTTTTAAAGATTGAAAATTCTTCCTGTGTTCTCGCAGAAGATGCCACTGTAGTTCTGCAGGTATTTCCTTGCTTCACACATTTAAGCCCGGAAGGATCAGTAAGTTCTGTTCTGGAATAAATGCCATGGCAGTCGCTTCCACCCATACAGAATTCCAGTTCTTTATCAAATGCCGGATCTTCCTGTTGACAAGAAGCCAATACATAGCATACCAACAAACCTGGTGCAAGCAATTTAATTTGCTTGGAGAAAGCACTGAATACTCTCATAAAGTAAAATTTTGAGTTTAGAAAAATTGTTTGTGGAAGGCTATGATCAGGTATTATTGCAGGAACAAGTTACCTGCTTTGAACCGGGAGGTGTATATGATCATATGAATGTATGGAAAAAAGTGTATTTCAAAAAAAAATCCTGCCTGGGCAGGATTCAGTTTGTAGTAAATTTTATTAAAGTGAAATAAAAATACTGGTTCCCCTATTTAAACGGGTCTGAATATTTTATATCAGTAGTTACACTTTTATCTGTAAGTGTCTTCAGAAAGGCGATCATAGCTTCCTTTTCACTATCAGGAAAACCGATTCCACCAGGTGCAAGCTGGATAGGAAGATTAGGATGATCTTTGACCCCGCTTTGATAATGACTTACTACCTGCTCCAACGTTGTAAACCGGCCATCGTGCATGTATGGCGCCGTCAACTCAATATTTCTTAACGAGGGGACTTTGAAAAAACCCATATATTCGGGAACACCTGTAACTTCCCCAAAACCATTATCTGTATATACTTCGTCCAGCCCGTTATTGGTTATATTATTAGGAGTAGAATTGAAGAAAAAGGTAGGTACATGGTCGCCAAAAGTGGCTACATCATTATGACATTCACCACAGGTAGCTTTAACCCTGCCCATTCCAAAGGTTTCCTGCGCAGTAAAATTGGAAAAATTGTTTGCAATTCCAACGTCAAACTTTGAGTTGTATGAAACAATGGACCGGATAAATTGTGCCAGTGCTTTTGAAATTTTGTCAGATGTGATCGTTTCTGAACCAAATGCTTTTTGAAACAATGACGGGTAATAACTTTTGGCGGTAAGCTTATTTACCAGTGCTGTTAAAGAGGGCATTCCCATTTCAATATGATCTTGTATTGGCATCAGCACCTGGTCTTCCAGTGTGGCGGCCCTTAAATCCCAAAACATTTTCTTGAAGCCAAAAAACCGGATGTTTAGCAACGACATAGAATTTCTGCGGGTGTTACCACCTTCAAAGCCTTTTGAAAACTGAAGCCCGTCCACAAAAGCTTTATCCTGGTGGTGACAGGATCCGCAGGAGATCGTGTTGTTTGCCGACAAGGCCTTGTCATAAAAAAGCACCCTGCCCAAAGTGGCCCCATCATTGGTGATCGGGTTATTGGCTGGGGTATTGTCAAACTCCGGGTGATTCGTTAGTATGCCTTTATAATAAGCAGGCATATTGTCCAGCGCACCTGCATAATTATACGGGGTGGATGGTAAGGTAGGGTTGCCTCCAGTGCTGCCACCTCCGCCGGGAGGAGGGTCTCCTCCGGATTCTTTTTTACATGATTGACTGAAAAAAATAACTGATGCAACGATCAGTAGTACCACAGATGT
This sequence comes from Chitinophagaceae bacterium, assembly GCA_040080515.1. Classification (GTDB taxonomy): domain Bacteria; phylum Bacteroidota; class Bacteroidia; order Chitinophagales; family Chitinophagaceae; genus JJ008. The sequence goes on from JBEBIF010000159.1 coordinate 2,193, forward strand.
ACTGGCCTTTAGTTTCATAACAAAGGGATTAAGATTAAAAAAATTGTTTGCGGAAGGGGTTATGACCTAAAAGAAAAATGGAAGTATCGGCAAGAACAGCAGGTTCTGCGTCAACCACGGAAGAGTTTGTGGAAATTCAAAAATATTGAAAAACTAACGTATAAAAAACCGGCAGGGAATAAAATTAACAACTACTTCAGGACTTCCCGGCTGATCACCAGTTTTTGTATCTCGCTGGTTCCTTCACCAATGGTACACAACTTGGCATCCCGGTAAAATTTCTCCACCGGAAAATCTTTGGTATATCCATACCCGCCAAAAATTTGCACGGCATCATTAGTTGTTCTCACAGCCACTTCGCTGGCATAGTATTTTGCCATAGCTGCCTCTTTGGTCATCGGTTGTTTTCTTTCCTTCAGATCACAGGCTTGTAAAGTGAGCAATTCTGCAGCCGCTATTTCAGTTGCCATATCGGCCAGCTTGAAAGAGATGCCCTGGAAATTTGAAATAGGCTGATCGAACTGGTGCCGCTCCTGCGAGTACTGCAAAGCAGCTTCATAAGCACCTTTGGCAATACCTAAAGAAAGAGAGGCGATAGAAATCCTTCCTCCATCTAATACTTTCATAGCTTGCTTAAAACCATCCCCTACTTCACCCAGTCGGTTAGCATCTGGTATGCGGCAATTATCAAAAACCATTTCTGCCGTTTCACTGGCCCTCATGCCCAATTTATTTTCTTTCTTACCTGCACTAAATCCGGCAGTTCCTCTTTCTACAACAAATGTTGTTGAGTTGTTTTTTGTTCTTGGCTCACCGGTTCTGCAGATCACCACGGCCACATCACCACTTTTTCCATGAGTGATCCAGTTTTTGGTACCGTTGATGATCCAGTCGTTTCCGTCTTTTACGGCGGTACACCGCATATTGCCGGCATCACTACCGGTGTTGGCTTCTGTAAGGCCCCAGGCCCCGAGCCATTCTGCAGTGGCCAGTTTAGGCAACCATTTTTTCTTTTGCTCTTCATTACCAAACGCAAGGATATGACCCGTGCACAATGAATTATGAGCCGCAAGGCTCAATCCTATCGAACCACACACCTTAGCTATTTCTTCAATCACCGTTTTGTATTCAAAATACGAAAGACCGGCGCCACCATATTCCTGCGGTACAAATACACCCATCAATCCCAACTTTCCCATTTCCTTAAAAATATGAAGTGGAAATTCCTGGCTCTCATCCCATTCCATCACATGCGGTTTGATATGCTGCTGGGCAAAGTCTTTGGCAGTTTGAGCCACCTGTTGTGTGAGTTCGGCCGTTTGAAAATTCATAAACTAATACTGGTTGGGATTTGTTTTTAATAACTATGCCACTCCAGGTTAAGGGGTGGCACAGTCTTGGGCCTTCAAATGAGGACAAGCAATCACTAAAGGCAATGCAATATACAGGAATTTTATACAAACTAACAACTGTTAGCCAACAGTTATTAAAAAAAATCTTTAGCTGAATTCCAGCTCCAATCCATCCCAGGCCAGGTGAATATGTTCCGGCATCTGGCTCTCTATGACTGCATGCAGTCCTAACTGGTGAGAGATGTGCGTAAAATAAGCCACCGGCACTTTTAGCTCTTCCGCCATATCAACCGCTTCATCCAGCGTAAAATGCGAGATATGCTTTTGCTTGCGGAGTGCATTCAACACAAGTACTTCGCTACCTCTTACTTTATCTTTCTCTTGCTCATCTATCCGGTTGGCATCTGTGATATAGGTAAACTTTCCAAACCGGAAACCCATCACTGGCATTTTCAGGTGCCATACCAAAACGGGTATAACAGGAATATCGCCAACGATGAATGGTTCCAGTGTGATCGTATTCAGGTTCAGCTCCGGAATTCCAGGATAGCGGGTATCGGTAAAAGCATAATAAAAATCCCGGCGCAATGCTTCCTCTGTCAGCGAATCGGCATACACATTCATTGGTTTTTTATGCAAATAATTAAATGCCTTCACATCATCCAGTCCGGCCAGGTGGTCTTTATGCGGATGTGTAAACACCACGGCATCCAGGTGCTTTATTTTTTGTCGCAGCATCTGGTACCTGAAATCGGGGCCGGTATCCACTACCAGCGTAGTAGTGGCAGATCGTACCAAGATGCTTGAACGAAGCCGGTTGTCTTTCGGATCAGCCGAGGTACACACTTCACAGTCACAGCCGATCATAGGTACACCGCTGCTGGTGCCGGTGCCAAGAAATGTTATTTTGATTGGGGGGCAGGTCACGGAGTAAAGTTAATCAGTTAATTAGTTGGTTGGCTAATTCGGGAGATGACCAATTACCAGGTACTATATCCAGCTTACAGATTAACTGTTTAGCTAATTAACTACTTACCATTTCCCTCTGTTTCCAGTTTTGAGATAATTTCGATGAATAGCTTTTTTGATTCATCAGTCAAACTGTCGGGGTTAATATCCAACTGTGGTATCAGATCGATCAATGTATTAATGCGTCCTTCTGTTTGCAAAAACTTATTCAGCACCACCACTTTCTTTTCTTCCAGGATGCAGTAGCCGCTTTGAAAAGTACCTCTTTCATAGCGCAGCACATATCCGGCTTCTTCAGGGATCGCTTCTAGTTTATCAAGGGTAGTTTGCGTGTACTTCATAGTGAATTATCAATTGTGAAAAGTGAATTGTTAACGCAAATGTAGAATTATAAATTCTTGCCAACAGATAAAACACTTTGATATTTTCCACATCCCATTCACTTACTTACTCTGCATCTTTATCACCGGCACGATCATTTCTTCCAAACTTACCCCGCCATGCTGGAAGGTATTCCGGTAATAGTTTACATAGTAATTATAATTATTAGGATAGCACAGAAAACTGTCTTCTTTTGCAAAGATGAAGGAGGAGTTGATGGTGGGCACCGGCAACCCCGCATCCCTGGGATCCCGGAAGGCCAGCACTTCTTTTGGCTCATAATTCAGGTTGCGCCCATGTTTATAGCGAAGATTGGTGGTGGTTTGTTTATCGCCCACTACTTTATATGGCGTTTTTACCCGCACACTGCCATGGTCAGTGCCCAGTACGATCTTGATATTTTTATCTGCAATTTTTTTCAATGCCGTGTGCAAAGGAGAATGCTCAAACCAGCTTGAGGTGATACTGCGGTAACTCATCTCATCACCCGCCAGTTCTTTCAGCACTTCCATTTCTGTGCGGGCATGACTCAGCATGTCCACAAAATTGTAAACGATCACATTCAGGTCATTATTCAGCAGGTTATGAATATTATTCACCAGGTCAAGACCGGCCTGGTTATTCACCACTTTGGTATATGAAAACTTCAGGTCTCCTTTGCCCAACCGCTTCATTTGGGCCCTGAAAAATTCTTCTTCGTGCAGGTTCTTCCCGCCTTCTTCCTCATCATTCTTCCATTGTATCGGAAATTGCTTTTCAATTTCTGCCGGCATCAGTCCGGCAAATATAGCATTGCGGCAATACTGTGTAGCCGTTGGTAAAATACTGTAAAAGCTCTCTTCCTCCAGTATGCGGAAGCTTTCAGCAAAAATGGGCTGGATGGCTTTCCATTGATCAAAGCGCAGGTTGTCTATCAACACAAAGAACAACGGAGTGCCTTTTTCTAAATGAGGCAGCACTTTAAATTTCAGCAACGTATGGCTCATCACTGGTCCATCAGTGCTTTTTGGCGATACCCAGCTTGTATAATTCTTTGATACAAATTTGAAAAACTCCGTATTAGCTTCGCTTTTCTGGTTTTGCAGTATCTCCTGCATTTCCGGGCTGTCGCTCTTTTCCATTTCCAGTTCCCAATACACTAACTTTTTATAAATATCCATCCACTCATTGTAGTCCGGGTTACTGTTAAGCGCAGTAAACAAATGACGGAACTGCTGCTGGTATGCGGTAGTGGTTTTTTCGGCCACGAGCCGGCGGTTATCAATTATTTTTTTCAGGCTCAGCCATACCTGGTTAGGGTTTACCGGTTTTATCAGGTAGTCGCTTATTTGTGATCCGATGGCTTCATCCATCAGGTTCTCCGTTTCGTTTTTGGTGATCAATACCACCGGCAGCGATTGATTGATCTCTTTGATCTTCGCCAGTGTTTCCAGCCCGGTAATGCCCGGCATACTTTCATCGATCAGCACCACATCCACCAGGTTTTCCTTTACATAATCAATAGCATCAAACCCGTTGGTGAAAGTTTGTACTTCGTATCCTTTATTTTCCAGGAACATTTTCTGGGATTGAAGGCTTTCGATCTCATCATCCACCCAGATAATTTTAGCTACTGCCATACTTGTTGCTTGTTACTAGTTTAAGATGTTACTGGTTATTTACAAAAGAAGGAGATTCTTGCACCTTTAGCTAAGCTAACAAGCAACAAGAAACCAGCAACCAGCCAAAAATAGCCTATTAATTTCGCCCTTTGTACATTTGTCGCCTGCCCATTCCTGGCCTTTTAACAAAAAAGCAACAATGCCCACTGTCCGAAAGATCATTAACGACCCGGTATATGGATTTATTACCATCGATCATCCGCTGATCCTTGAAATTATTTCGCATCCCTGGTACCAGCGGTTGCGCAATATTCACCAGATGGCTTTTGCGCATTTGGTATATCCCGGGGCTGTTCATTCCCGTTTACACCACTCTCTTGGCGCCTATCACTTGATGTGCACCGCATTGGCTGAACTGAAAAGTAAAGGAATAGAAATAACTGCTGATGAAGAGCTGGGTGCAAAAGTGGCTATCCTGTTGCATGATATGGGTCACGGCCCTTTTTCACATGCATTGGAAAATGAGCTGATTCCCGGTGTGAATCATGAAGCGATCTCCCTTTTACTGATGCGCAAACTGAATGATGAATTCAAAGGACAATTCGACACGGCTATTTCCATTTTTACCAATAACTACCACAAAAAATTTTTGTACCAGTTAGTATCCGGGCAATTAGATGTGGACCGGATGGATTACCTGAACAGGGACAGTTTTTTTACCGGTGTGGCGGAAGGAGTGATCGGTTATGACCGTATTCTTAAAATGCTGACTGTAAATGACGGACAACTGGTGGTGGAAGAAAAAGCCATCTACTCCATCGAAAAGTTCCTGGTATCCCGTCGCCTTATGTACTGGCAGGTGTACCTGCACAAAACGGTACTAAGTGCAGAGATGATGCTGGTAAAGATCGTTCGCCGGGCAAAGGAACTGATCACCGCCGGGCAAACCGTTGCTGCCGCATCTGCAGAGCTCGACTTTTTTTTATCAGCAGGAAGCAGTGCATCAAAAGAAAGAACTAATTTCC
>JBEBIF010000160.1:0-7510 GCA_040080515.1 Chitinophagaceae bacterium
GGCGATATTCCATGTTGCGTCAGCTCTGAGGGAGTCTGATACTTGTTGGAGTCATCAGAGCCGGAATTGCCCCTGCTCATTTTACTGCTCTGCCATTTCCTGAAAGTACTATTTTTATCCTTTCACTCCGTATGCCCATATTCTCCAGTACCGGGATGAAACTACTTATTGCTGACTGCACTTTTTTCTGGTGAGCAGTGGTGGTGGCGGGACACCGGGCAAAAAAAATAATGATCTGATAGATCAGAAGAAGGCAAATTTAATCGTCCCATTGTCCGTTAATATGGCAGTCTTTCCAGTCCGTTTTGATAAAATTGGGCATCTCATTTTTCCTGATAAAGAATACATCGGAATTTCTGTTCTTATATACAGAATCACCTGGGATAGCCATTAATTTGTGATTTCCGGGAATATAGCCGAGGGCTCTTAATTTGCCATTTTGGTTAATTGTCATATTATAATATCCTTTGTTTGATTTCTCAGAGGAAATGACTTTCCCATAAACAATCTCCTTGAATAATTTTTCTTCCCTTGCAGACTGCTTAATGAACATTAAAATAATGAAGCCAATGAAAAGGAATGCCAAAAGAAATTGAATCTTTTTCATTTGTTATTATTGGTCTAAATCTATTTGCTTCACTCTTTGCCTTTACTGACACAAAGCCTCACAGTTATACACCGGGTTTCTTATTTACATTTTTTACAGTATATATAAATCATATCATCCACACTTCTGTCACCTAATTTTTTGGCTTTCAATAAGTCCGAGCAGGGGTCCTCAAGACAGTCAATTTGTTTACCCAGTTTTACACTTGCCGGAATTTTATTGATTTTCTGGACACCCCGGTTTGCATATGCTTCCATATAGTTTGCATTGTATTTTATTGCCAGATCAAAATCTTTAATTGAACCATCAATCTCCATAATATTACTTTTGGCGGTACCACGTAAGAAGTAACCTTCTGCGTCAGTAGGTACAAGCTCTAATAATTTGTCAAAATGTTTTATTGCTTCTTCATTTTTCCCCTGTAACATTTTTATTCTTCCTAAATAATAACAGGCAGCTTCGGCTTGTTTTCCGGCTGAGTCAAACTCTAATGCCTTGTTGAAATCAGTAATGGCTTTATTGTAGTCCTTCTTGTAAGAAAATGTTTTTGCCCTGTCTATATAGGTAGCCGGGTCAAGAGAATCAATTTCTAATGCTTTGTCAAAGCAGGCTATTGCGTTATCATATTTGTTTTGTCCGTTAAGGGCAAATGCTTTGTATATGTACGACATCTTAAGTCCATTTGTTGTTTCGCCTTTAGCAATCGCTACTGAAAAATTTCTTTCGGCGTCTGCAAATTTTTCCGCTTTTAAAAGTCTGACACCTTCACTAAAAGCTTTTTGTGCTTCTTCTTGTCCTCTTACATAGGTTGTTGCCAGTAAAAACAGAATTGGTACTAAAAGATATTTCATTGTTGTCATTTCTTTAAAATGGTGTATAGCGGACCAAAGGCGTGGAATTCATCCTTCTATGCGTTCCTTCGCTACCTGAAAGTACTTTTTTTTATTCTTTTTTCCTTTTGCTCTGTATTCCCGGTATCCGCACTACCCGTATGAAACCAATACTTGCTGACTGCACTTTTTCCTCCGTGGGCAGTGGTGGGGGCGGGAGGCAGGACAAGAAAAAGTCAATATCTCTTTTATTTTGTTACGCCTGGTTAGTTTTCACTCCTCATCACTTTGCTGATTGGGAGTTTTTATTTGTTGCCGGCCCGCCCGTCTTGTTTGCATTTTTGTAGTGCAATGCTTTTTTCCGTTACTGCAACGCTAGCATCGGCTACTGCAACCAGTTTATCCGCTACTGCAACGCTGAAATTTACTACTTTAAGGTTGTTTCCGGGTACATCAGTGGTGGCACTCCTCACCGCAAGGGTGTTTTCGGGTACCCGAGGGCTTGTACTCGTTCCGTAAGGGCATCTTTGCATTCTGAAAGGCATCTTTGCAAATCTGAAGGGCATCTTTGCGTTCTGGAAGGCTTGTTGTCGCTCCTGCAAGGGCTGTTTTCAAAACTGAAAGGTTGGTACTCACTACTGCAAGGGCACTTATCGATCCCAAAGGGGCACTTTTTGATCCCAAAGGGCACTGTAGCGATCCAAAAGGGTACCTTTTTCATTCCGAAGGGCACTGTATGCAATCTGAAGGGTACTTTTTTAATCCCAAATTCCCAAATTCCCAAATTCCCAAATTCCAAATCCCAAAGTCCTAATTCCCCGCAGGGTCCTTCGGACACAAAAAAAGCCCCGTCATTTCTAACGGAGCTTTTTTTAAAGGGCAATGTTTCTTATTGCTTCACAAATTTATCCTGGCTTATCAGCAGGCCATCTGCGGTGCTTACTTTCACCAGGTAGATGCCGCCGGTCAGTTTGCTGATGTCCAGCGTTGTATTGTTCTCCGCTTCTTTCAGCTGGTACACCCGCTGGCCATTCACGTTGAATATCTCTATCACTTTTTGTTTATCATAATTGGCCACATACAAATTCAGCTTGTCATTCGCCGGATTCGGATACAACACCATGCGTACCTTATCCGCATTTACAATTGGCATATCCGGAATAGTAGCCGTGCCCAATTGCACTCTTAACGTATAACAGATCGTGGCACTGTTAGCACCGTTAAAGCCATACACTCGTACATAGTAGGTGCCGGCAGTGTAGGTACGGGTAATGGTCTCACTGGTAGTGCCTCCATTCTGTGAAATGGCCAGTTGCGTGGTACCGTTACTGCTGTACAGGCGGATGTCATAGTCAAAAGGAAGGGTGGTCAGCGTTATCGTGGCCGTGCCACCGGTACTGATCACAAACCGGTAGTAATCATTATCACCCGTCGGGCTGATCAGTCCTTTTACATCTGTATTGAACGGAACAGTAGCTGCACCTGCTGCGGTACCGTTAGTAGATACATCCAGCGGACCGGGACAGGTAACCACTGCTGTTGTAGTAAACTGGGCTTGTGCATAGGCACCGGTAGCGCCGGTACAATTGGCCCGCACTCTCCAGTCGTAAAGGGAACTGGCAGTTAAGCCACTAAGATTTACGGATAAAGAAGTAGTGGCAGTAGCCGCATTTATCCAGGTCCCGGATGAATTTAATTTGTAATCCACATCATAATTCAATGCACCGCTTAATGCACTCCAGCTTGCTGTAGCAGATGAAGAAGTAATAGCTGATGATGCCAGACCTGTTACTGTACCACAGGAAGGTATAGCTGCCGTAGTAAACTGCGCTTGTGCATACGCACCTGTAGCGCCGGTACAGTTGCCCCGCACTCTCCAGTCGTAAAGGGAACTGGCAGTTAAGCCACTGAGGTTTACTGATAAAGAAGTGGTAGCAGTAGCAGCATTTATCCAGGTACCGGATGAAGCTAATTTATAATCTACATCATAGTTCAATGCGCCGCTCAATGCACTCCAGCTTACCGTAGCAGATGAAGTGGTGATAGCAGAGGAAGCCAGCCCGGTTACCGTGCCACAGGTTGGCGTAATGGGTTGCGTAGTGAATTGGGCTTGCGCATAAGCACCCGTAGCGCCGGTGCAATTGGCCCGCACTCTCCAATCGTATAATGAATTGTCCGTTAATCCGCTAAGGTTCACAGAAAGCGATGTAGTGGCCGTAGCTGCATTTACCCACGTACCGGAAGAAGCTAATTTATAATCCACATCATAATTCAATGTACCACTTAGTGCACTCCAGCTTACGGTGGCACTGTTAGTAGTGATGGCAGAAGAAGCCAAACCAGTTACGGTGCCGCAAGTCGGCGCTGCACCAATGATAGTGGTAAACAACCCACGTCCATGGGTGGCTGCAGATAATAAACCATCACTGCTTCGGTATTGCAGCATATCAGTTCTTACATTGGGAAAACCGGTCTCCGGGTCCCACACCGTAGAAGCACCATTGATCAGTTCTGTTTGCCATACACCTGTTTCAGTAGCGATGATGGCTTTGGTATTATCATTGGGATAAAACATCGCCCAGCGTACCGGCATGTCCGGCAGGTTGCCATCAATAGCGGTCCAGTTGGCGCCGCCATCACTGGTCACCCACAGGTTGCTGATGCCATAGTTGGAATAGGCAACAATGATATTCTGCTCATTGGTTCCTAATTCTATACTGGAAATATTGGCGCTGGTAATTTGCATACCTGCCCCGATGATATTGGTAAATGTGGGAGTGGCATTAGCGTTAGTAGCCCTTATCAGTGTAGGCACTACGGTGCTGCGGCCACCACCAAAGAATACAGTGTGATTGGTATAAGGAGAAACTTTTACAGCAGAAACGGTTCCGGTATTTAAACCAGACATGGTAACGGAAGTAAATGTGGAACCCGATTGCGGGTTGCTCCAGCGTACAAATGCATTTTGAGCACCGCTGCAATACATGATATTGTTCACATCATCATAGTCAGTAGGGTTGATGAAGCGTCCGGCACTGCTGGAAAAGTTTACAGATGTCCACGTAGAACCGCTGTTGGTGCTTCTGCGGTATTGATTATACACATAAGAGCCCCATTGAAATTGTCCCTGGTTCTGGTCTATATGAACAAAGGCACCATCACCACCGGTCACTTCTACAGAGGCACCCATTCCTGCATTGTTCAGTTGATGTACGCCGTTATCCTGTGCACCCGCCAGGAAATAATTGGTGGAGGTGGGGTGATTGGCCACGGCATAAAATTGCTTGATGCGAAGCCCGGTGTTCTTATCGGTGATAGTAGTGCCACCATTAGCAGAATAGTGTATGCCCCCATCACTGCCTATCAGTACCTGGTTATTACTACGCCAGGTGATTATTTGCTGGTCGGCATGCACATACTGTCCTGCAGTGCCCACCCATTCAGAGATCTTTGTCCAGGAGGTGCCACCGTTGGTTGTTTTATAACAGTCAAGACTGCCCACTATTACATTATTAGCATTGTTGGGGTCCACGGCCACTGCCATACAATACCAGCCTTGTCCGCTGGTAAAGCCAGGAGTGGTGCCGGTAGCTGCCCAGTTAGCACCACCATTGGTTGATTTATAGATTGTAGGCACCTGGTAGCTGGTGTTAGAAGGCAATGCATAAAGGGTGTTGCCATTGCTTGCCAGGTCCACATTTACATTTACGGGTGAAAAAGAAACAGCAGGGGCTGTCCAGGTGGCAGCAGTAACAGTAGCAGGATTATCTGTATAACGGTAACCGGCACTTCCGGCTGCGGTATTAAAATAACCGCACACGATATGCAGTCTTCCGGTGCTGCTCAGTTCAATGTCCGGAACTCTTGGGTCGAGTCCGCTTGGAGTGATATTGGTCCAGGTGCTGGTCGCTTTTGTAAAACGTTGTATGCCCTGTGTGTTAGAAATAGAGTTGCAGCCCACGTACAGGTTACCGCTGGCATCACATACTACTTTACTTACGTTCCATAAGTTTTCGGTGCCGGGCATCAGGCTCCAGTTCACACCATGGTCGGTGCTTCTCCAAAGACCGGCGCCTCTTACCGCATCCGCATTGATCGCTTTTTCACCGGTTCCAAAGTACATGATGTTTACATCGGTAGGGTCCTGGCAAATGCTGGCAACGGCCAGGTTACCAAAATAATCGTTGATAACCGTCCAGGTGGGAGTGGCTACTGTAATGTCATTGGTCTTCCACAGTCCGCCATCAATACCGCCTACCCATACTGTTTTTCCGGTAGCATCACCGAGGTCTTCCCAGATCGCTCTTACTCTTCCGGCGGTTTTACCATTACCGGCACGGGTATTACCGTTGCTGGGGCCCACGGCATCGGAGTTAGGACCCCTTTCTGTCCAGGTAAATAAAGGCGCACGGCCGGCATTGTCCTGAATGAATTGCCGGCGCTGGTCGTAAGCCGTTACCAAACGGTCTTTTGGTACATAGCCCAGCGCTGGGTCTTTGGTCATGTTGATCTCATGTTGCAGTCTCAGGGAAATTCCGGGTCCCTGTTCCTGTACTTGTGCCACCTGGGCAAAGGTACAGGCAGTCATTGCTGTTATAGCAATAAAAAAGGAAGTGAGTTTTTTAAACATAAACTGGATTTGGTATGAGGGGAAAAAGGATTAGCTATACAATATATGTTTATTCTTAAAAAAAATACAGGTGTTTTTACATAGAATAAAACGAATGTGGAAAAAATCAGAGTGGGAGTAAGTGTTTACTCTGGTTCTTTTTTATAAGGGGGAATTTGTCCGAAGGACCCTGCGGGAAAATGTGGAAACCTGCCTGCCGGCAGGCAGGTGTGGGAATTTGGGAATGAGAGAATGAGGGAATTTGGTAATTAGGAATTCTAAGCTTTAAGAGTAAGAGAGTATTTCCGATCTCCCCCTGCCTGCCGGCAGGCAGGCTTTAGGGGTGTAGGAATTCTAAAGTATAAAAACTTTTACAGGGGGTTACGTAGTCACTTCTATCGTAGCATTGATGCCTCTTTCAGTGATGGCATCACATTGGGGTTTCAGGTCATCATAGCTGCCGTTCTTTACGGCATATTTTCCGTGAAAGTGGATGATGTAAGCACATTGTTCGGCTTGTTCCTGTGCATGGCCGCATACTTCCATCAGGGTTTCGATCACCCATTCAAATGTGTTCACTTCATCATTCCATACGATGAGGCGACAGGTTTCTTCCGTTAGCGTGAGCACATCGGTTTCTTCCTGTGTATGTGTTTGTGTATGATCTTTTGTAGCCATGATGTCAGGGCCAAAAATACAATTTTGTTTTTGTACTTTTAAACAAAATTGATTGTTATGGAAAGAGTGATCGGTCTTGGCGGCCCTTTTATAAAAGCAAAAGATCCCAAGGCGCTGGTGGCCTGGTATGAAAAACATTTGGGGATACCATTTAACGGCACTGTTTATACCGACTGGCAATTTGAAAATAAGGACGGTAGTAAAAAAACGGGCTACAATGTGTTGTCTTTTTTTAAAGAAGGCAACGACTATTTTGCGCCCAGCACCAAAGATGTGATGCTGAATCTTATTGTAAAAGACCTGTTCGCTTTACTGGCTGTATTAAAAGAAGAAGGGGTGACGATTGTGGGCGAACCTATGGATGAAGAATATGGAAAATTCGGCTGGGTGCTGGACCCGGAAGGGAATAAGATAGAGTTGTGGCAGCCACCGGTATAGATGATAGAGAATAGATGATAGATAATAGTCAATAGGCGAGAGTCAATAATCTGCTTTGTGTTCTTAGTGTCTTAGTGGGCAATCATTCAGTGTCTCAGCGCCTCAGTGGCAATAAACAAAAAAAGGTCTCAATTGAGACCTTTGTGGGAGTTGATCCCGGACGTCCGGGACCGACCCTCTGCTTGTAAGGCAAATAAAAAACCCCAGTAAAACTGAGGCCTTTGTGGGAGTTGACGGGTTCGAACCGCCGACCCTCTGCTTGTAAGGCAGATGCTCTGAACCAGCTGAGCTAAACTCCCTTGCGAACTGCGTTAAACAACGCCGTTTTCGGGACGGCAAAGATAGGGG
>JBEBIF010000161.1:0-7508 GCA_040080515.1 Chitinophagaceae bacterium
GAAGTAACGATTGATTTAGGCGGTCTTCCTGCAGGTTCTGTCACGGGCCGTATTCTTAGCTCCGGAAAATTGCAGGACCATAACAGTTTTGAGGATCCTGAAAAAATTAAACCTGCTTTGTTCAACAATGCTGCATTAAAGGGAAACAACCTTACCGTAACGATTCCCCCATTTTCAGTTGTTGTCTTAGCCCTTAAATAATGAGTATGAGAAACATATTTTTATCTGCTGCATTTTTGTTACTGCTTTCTTTGAAAGGCAATTCCCAATTCAACCAGCCCTGGCGGGGAAAAAAATGTGCCGTTGTGATCACTTATGATGATGCTATCGACCAGCACCTGGATAATGCTATCCCTGTTCTCGATTCATTGGGATTGAAAGCTACTTTTTATGTAACTGCTTTTTCACCTTCCGTGCAAACACGTTTACCTGACTGGAAGAAACTTGCTGTAAATGGGCATGAACTGGGCAATCATACCCTGTATCACCCCTGTATCGGCGGTGCAGGAAGAGAATGGGTAAGACCGGAGTATGACTTGCGGCAATACACCGTTCAGCGAATGACGGATGAAACAAGAATGACCAACCTCTTTTTACAGGCATTAGATGGTAAAACAAAAAGAACATTTGCATTTACCTGCGGTGAGATGAAGATCGGTGACTCGTCTTTTATCAATGGGATGAAGAACGATTTTGTAGCCGCAAGGGCCGTACGAAAACAGTTGCACAAAATAAATGAAGTGGACCTGTATAACGTGGATTGTTATATGGTGAATGGTGAAACGGGTGAACAAATGATCGGGTGGGTTAAAAAAGCAATGGAAACAAACTCCTTACTGGTCATCCTGTTCCATGGAGTGGGTGGTGGCAATGGATTAGATGTAACCATTCCCGCACACCGGGAACTGCTTATTTATTTAAACCAAAATGAAAAAGACCTGTATATAGCACCGATGCTGGAAGTGGCCGAACATATTAAAGAATGGCAGGAACGGAACAAACCAAATAAAGCCACACAGCAGGCCACCAATCAGGATCATCAATATATGCTGAAACAATTATGGTCATACACCCCCTCCCAAATGGCCGGTGTTCCCGGACTATATGACAAAGTATTTTAAATGATCGTTTATGAATACTAACTATCGATCCCGGAGGAAGTTTTTATACAACCTGGGCCTTGCAGGTTTAAGTATTCCAATATTGTCCTCAACCAGCACTTGCAATGAAGACGCATCAAAACAAAAGGCCATGACAAAAAACAAGGATGGAAAATTAGGTGTCGCTTTGGTCGGGTTGGGCGGTTACGCCACCGGTCAGTTAGCCCCCGGTCTTATGCAAACGGAGCATTGCTATTTAGCAGGCATTGTTACCGGCACGCCATCAAAAGCAGTGACGTGGAAAGAAAAATATAATATCCCGGAGCAGAATATTTATAACTATGAGAACTTCGACAACATCAAAGACAATACCGACATCGATATTATTTATGTGGTGCTGCCCAATTCCATGCATGCAGAATATACTATTCGTGCAGCACAGGCAGGCAAGCATGTGATCTGTGAAAAACCGATGGCGATAACTGTAGCAGATTGCGACCGGATGATCGCCGCTTGCAAAAAAGCAGGCAAACATTTATCCATCGGGTACCGCTTACATTTTGATCCTTATAATTTAGAAATGGTGCGACTGGGAAAAGAAAAAGTGTATGGCGAAATTAAAAAGATGTCTGCTGCTTTTTCTTTCATTGCGCAAAAAGGGATATGGCGGCTCGATAAAAAGATGGCAGGTGGTGGCCCGCTGATGGACCTTGGAATTTATTGCCTGCAGGGAGTGATGTACACAACTGGTATGGAACCGGTAGCAGTAACAGCACAAACTTTTCCTGTCAGTGATAAGACCAAATTTGTGGATGTGGAAGAAACACTTGCCTGGCAAATGGAAATGCCCGATGGAGTGATCGCAGATTGCAGAACAAGCTATTCAGAAAGTGGTAATCTTTTAAGGGCCGAAGCGGAGAAAGGCTGGTTTGAATTACGTCCGGCATTTAACTACTCCGGGTTGAAAGGGAGCACCTCCGATGGAAAACTAATAGACTATCCCCGGCTGTCTCAGCAGGCACTACAAATGGATGGTATTGCATTGGCCATTAAAAATAAACAGACCAGTATAGTACCTGGTGAAATGGGACGAAGAGATGTGAAGATCATCAGTGCGATTTATGAAGCCATGAATACCGGAAAGAGAGTCGTGCTTTGAATTTTTATCAATGAGAAGAATTGCAAGGCCAGCGCAACAAAATTTACCAGAAATACCATAGCTTGTAACAAATAAATTAAACCGGCATGTCACAAAAACTCCGCAGCCACGATTGGTTTGGCAGAAAAGATAAAGATGGCATCATCTATCGCAGCTGGATGAAGAACCAGGGCATGCCACATGACCTGTTTGATGGCCGCCCTGTTATTGGCATCTGCAATACCTTCAGCGAACTCACTCCCTGCAATGCACATTTCAGGGAGATTGCTGAAAGCGTAAAACGGGGTGTGCTTGAAGCAGGTGGGTTCCCGTTAGAGTTTCCGATAATGAGTTTGGGTGAAACACTATTGAAACCCACAGCCATGCTTTTCAGAAATTTAGCAAGCATGGATGCAGAAGAATCCATTCGTGGCAACCCGATAGATGGTGTAGTACTGCTTACCGGTTGTGATAAAACCACTCCCTCTACTGTAATGGGTGCAGCAAGTGTGGGGCTACCAACTATTGTTGTTCCGGGCGGGCCCATGCTGAATGGACGATACAAAGGACAAACCATTGGCAGCGGCACCCATGTGTGGAAGTTTGATGAGGATATGAAACTCGGTAAGATGACGCAGGAAGAATGTGAGTTTGCAGAAAGCTGTATGAGCCGCAGTATCGGTCATTGCATGACGATGGGAACTGCCAGCACTATGGCTTGTATGGTGGAAGCATTGGGATTAACATTAAGTGGCGCATCAGCAATACCGGCTGCTGATTCCCGTAAAAAAGTAATGGCACAGCTAAGCGGCAGGCGTATCGTGGAAATGGTAAAAGAGAATTTAACGATCGATAAGATACTTACCCGGGAAGCATTTGAAAATGCGATTAAAGTAAATGGGGCTGTTGGAGGTTCTTCCAATTTCATCATCCACCTCACCGCCATTGCCGGCAGGATCGGTGTGGACCTGAGACTGGAAGATTTTGACACCATCGGAAGTAAGGTCCCTTTATTATTAAACCTGATGCCCTCCGGAAAATATTTGATGGAAGATTTTTATTATGCTGGTGGGTTGCCCGTTATTCTGCATGAATTAAAAGACCAGCTGCATACCACTGTCATCACCGTTACCGGGAAAAATCATCACGAGAATATCAGCGGTGCCACGGAATGCTACAACCGGGAAGTGATCGCATCGTATGAGCAACCATTACTACCCGAAGCCGGTTGCGTGGTGGTAAAAGGCAACCTGGCATGGAATGGCGCTGTGATGAAACCATCCGCCGCTACGCCGGCATTGATGAAACATAAAGGGCGGGCGGTTGTATTTGAAAGCATTGAAGATTATCATAAACGTATTGACGACCCTGACCTGGATATAGATGAGACCTGTGTGATGGTGCTCAAGTATGTAGGCCCTGTTGGCTATCCCGGCATGCCGGAAGTAGGTAATATGGCATTGCCCAAAAAAATACTGGAGAAAGGAATAAAAGATATGGTCCGTATCAGTGATGGCAGAATGAGCGGTACAGCATACGGAACAGCAGTACTGCATATATCACCCGAGTCGGCTGTTGGCGGCACATTGGCGTTGGTACAAAACGGTGATATGATCGAACTGGATGTGGAGCAACGCAAATTACATTTGGATGTAAGTGATGAAGAGCTGGAAAAAAGAAGGGCCGCCTGGGTAAAACCAAAACCGGCTGCCACCCGGGGTTATGTGCATTTATACACCAATCATGTGATGGGTGCAGACAAAGGTGCTGATCTCGATTTTCTGCAGGGAAATTCGGGAAGTGTGGTAACAAGAGATTCGCATTAATACATGTAGTGTGGTCTCGTAAAATGTGTGGACAGAATATCTGGTGTGTGTATTTCTATGTACCTATGCTTCTATTGTGGTAAAACAGTAAATAAGAATATAAATGAAATTATTAAAGCTCCTCATCCTGGCGGCATTTGCTGCAGGCTGTAACAGTAACAAAGGTCCCAAAAAAGAATCCATGTCAGAAAAAGGTCCGCAGGATACCGTATATAAAACTACCGGCTCTTTTGAACGGTTCGATCCTGCATTTGATGCTATCGTTTCAAAAGAAGCCAAAGCAGAGATCATTGCCGAAGGTTTTGAATGGAGTGAAGGAAGTTTATGGATTGAAAAAAACAATATGCTCCTGTTTTCTGATGTACCCAAAAACATCATTTACAAGTGGACAGAAGAGAAAGGGAAAGAAGTGTACCTCACTCCTTCCGGCTTTACCGGGACCACTACCGAAAGCAAAGAACCCGGCAGCAATGGACTGACCTTAGATACCGAAGGCCATTTAGTATTGTGCCAGCACGGCAATAGAAAAATGGCGAGGATGGACGCACCGCTGGATAAACCGGAAGCCAAATTCATCACATTGGCAGATAAATATGATGGAAAAAAATTCAGTAGTCCCAATGATGCCGTATTTAACAGCGCCGGTGAATTATTTTTTACTGATCCGCCCTATGGGTTACCCAAACAGGCAGATGACCCCGCAAAAGAAACGCCCTGGAATGGAGTGTACAAAGTAAAAAAAGATGGTACGGTGATCTTATTAACTGATTCCATCACCCGGCCAAACGGGATCGCCTTATTCCCGGGTGAACAACGCTTGTTGGTAGCCAGCAGTGATCCTGATGGGCCCAACTGGTATGTGTGGGATATAAAGGGTGATGCACTCACCAATGGTAAAATATTTTACAGCGCTGCAGGATATGATACAGCCTGGCATGGCTTACCAGATGGATTACGAATTGATACAAAAGGAAACGTGTATGCCACCGGCCCGGGTGGTGTTTATTTCTTTAATAGTGAAGGCAAAAAACTCGGCCTGCTGCGATTGGAAAATGCCACCAGCAATTGTGCCTTATCACCAGATGAAAAAACCCTGTACATAACAAATGACATGTATGTGCTGAGAGTTAAACTGAGATGATCCATTTCCTGGAAAGACATAATCAACTGCTGCATGAAACTTTACAAAACAAAAGCCGGGATCGTAATAGAAAAAGAAAACACCTTCTATCCTGTTATAAATGAATCCTGGGAATCCTTTGTAAATGACGATGCGCTTTTTCAAAAGATGGAAACCCTGGTGAGGTCAACTCCTGCCGCAACAGCAGACTCCATTAAAGATATTCTCGCACCCATCGGCAACAACCAGGAACTCTGGGCTTGTGGTGTTACCTATCTCCGCAGTAAAGTGGGCAGACAGGAAGAATCAAAAACAGCAGGCGGTGCCGATTTTTATGCCATGGTGTATGAAGCAGAACGACCGGAAGTATTTTTTAAATCAACACCACACCGCATCGTTGGTACCAATGACTTTGTACGAATAAGAAAAGATTCCACCTGGGATGTTCCCGAGCCCGAACTTACTTTAGTGGTCACTTCCTCAGGAAAGATCGTTGGCTATACTATTGGCAACGATATGAGCAGCCGAAGCATTGAAGGAGAAAATCCGCTGTACCTGCCCCAGGCAAAGACCTACGACGGTTGTGCAGCAGTAGGACCTTGTATCTATGTTACCGATACACCACTTCACAGCAGCACGATGATCTCATTGGAGATCACCCGTAACAATGACGTTGTTTTTAAAGATCGTATCGCCATAAGCCAGATGAAAAGGACCCCGGAAGAACTGGTATCCTTTGTGTACCGGGAATGTTCATTTCCCAATGGTTGTCTTATCATGACCGGCACCGGCATCGTACCCGGCAGTGATTTTACTTTACAAAGCGGGGATGAGATAGCGATCACAATTGATAGTATCGGCACATTAAAAAACACAGTAAGGTAAACTATGACCTTCCTCATCATCCTCTTAGCCATTGCCCTGCAGGTGTTCCTGACGGTGAAAAAGGTAAGTCCTTTTTTATCTTTATTGATCGTTGCTATTCTTACAGGATTGTGCTTAGGTATTCAGCCTGCCGATCTGCTAAAGTTAATTGAAAAAGGTGCCGGCAGTACATTGGGTGGATTGGTCTTCATCATTTGCCTTGGCGCTGTGCTGGGAAAGATATTGGAAGTAAGTGGTGCGGCAGAACAAATTTCCGTTACGCTTATTAAAAGTTTTGGTCAAAAAAATATTCAATGGGCGGTATTGCTCACTGGTTTTTTAATTGGCATCCCGCTTTATTATAATGCCGGTTTTATCATATTGGTCCCGCTGGTGTTCACCCTGGCCCGCAAAACGGGTCTGCCCCTTTTATACATTGCCATCCCCATGGCCGCATCACTCAGCACCACGCATTGTTTTTTACCACCACATCCCGGCCCGGTTATTTTAGTAAATGCATTCAAAGCAGATATGGGAAAAGTGCTTATGTATGGCATACTCATTGCCATCCCCACAGTTATTATAGCAGGCCCGGTGTTAGGCCGGTTTCTGCAAAAGATAAAGACTAGTGCTTCATCCTTATTTTCCTCAGAAGAAAAAGAAGCAGTAAAAATATTGCCCGCAGTGCTGCCAAGTTTTCTTATTGCCTTATTACCCGTCCTGCTGATAACTCTTTCCGTATTGGCCACTAATTTCCTGCAGGAAGGTTCCGTATTAAGAAAGATCGCAGCCTTTACCGGCGATTCCACCATTGCTTTATTGCTGGCGGTCCTTATTGCCATTTATTATTTTGGAATACAGCAGGGACAAAAAATGGAATCGGTCATGAAATGGCTGAATGAGGCCATTTCAGAAATTGCTCCTATACTATTGATCATAACAGCCGGTGGTGTTTTAAAACAGGTGATACAGGACAGCGGCACCGGTGCTGAAATAGCAGAACTAAGCCAGCTATGGAATATGCCGCCCCTGTTATTTGGCTGGATCGTTACAGCGTTGTTGCGGGTAACGATCGGTTCGGCAACCGTTGCGGCCATCACTGCAGCAGGAGTAGTATCGCCATTAGTGGCATCAGGAGTAGTATCACCTGAGTTGATGGTACTGGCCGTAGGTTCCGGCAGTGTCTTCGGGTCGCATATCAATGATTCCGGTTTCTGGATGTTCAAAGAATTTTTCAAGCTCTCTCTCAAACAAACATTCCTTTCCTGGACAGTGATGGAAACGATCATTTCTGTGCTTGGGCTGGCGGGTGTTTTAGTGTTAGATCTGTTTATCTAAAGCGGTTTAGCCGTGGACGTTTAATTATATGGAGGTTGCGGAGGAAACTCGTCGAGGAACTCATCTTGCTTTGATAAAATAAATAAAAAAAATCATAAAAACCATACCCGTCACTATGCAAT
>JBEBIF010000162.1:0-7506 GCA_040080515.1 Chitinophagaceae bacterium
TCCGGTTTAGTAGTGGTACAATAAGAAAGGATATAGTTACCCATCTAATACTTCCAGGCCCCCTGCAACAGCAGGGGGCCTTTTTTATTACAGGCATAAAAAAACCGGAATGTACTTCCGGTTATTAATTCAGGTAAACTGTATTTATTACTTTGTAAGGATCCTGATCTTTGGAACAGCACCATTCGGAATTTGACCGGGCTGGGGAAGGAGAGGAATAGCATTATCATTTGCCCTGTTAACGTTCGGCATAATAGAAAACAATTCCATATCCGGCTTCACACAGGGCATGGAGCCATTACCATATGTTACAATATCACCGTTGGATAATGTATAGGTAAGATATTGTTCTGGCAAAACAGAAATAGTTCCTGCGGGTTTCATTGCAAGGAGGTCCGGTTGTAATTGATCACCCGTCACTGATTTTTTTTGCTGAAGATGTTTTTGAATATCAAAAATATCATTTTGCTGTGCGGCTGCAGTATAGCAACCGAAAATGCAAACAGAAAAAAATACTCTTTTCATAGAAAAGCAATTTAGCCTGCCTAAAGTACAATTATTTTTTCATCACTTTCCAGGCATTTATAAGATGGTTGGTGGAAGCATCATGATTGGTCACCGGCTCATCAGTCAGCAATTCCGGTAATATCTTATTGGCGAGTTGCTTGCCCAGCTCCACACCATACTGATCAAAACTGAAAATATTCCAAACAATACCCTGGACGAATATTTTATGCTCATACACGGCAATCAGCTGGCCCAGTGTGAAGGGTGTTATCTTCTTCAGCAGGATCGAGTTGGTCGGTTTGTTTCCGGCAAATACTTTATACGGGAGCAGCTTTGATATCTCTTCATTCTGCAAACCGGACCGTTCCAGTTCTTTTTCGGCTTCTTCTTCTGTCTTCCCGTTCATCAGCGCTTCTGTTTGTGCAAAGAAATTACTAAGCAATTTTATATGATGGTCGCCGGAAGGATTATGGCTTTGTGCCGGTGCAATAAAATCACAGGGGATCAAAAGAGTGCCCTGGTGTATCAGCTGGTAAAAAGCATGCTGGCCATTGGTGCCGGGCTCTCCCCAGATCACCGGGCCGGTGGCATACTCCACCGCTTCACCATTACGGTCAATGCTTTTTCCATTACTTTCCATATTGCCTTGCTGGAAATAAGCAGGAAACCGGTGCAGGTATTGATCATAAGGTAATATCGCTTCGCTTTGTGCACCCCAAAAGTTAGTGTACCAGATGCCCAGTAAAGCCATCAGTACGGGCATGTTTTCTTTAAAGGAGGCGGTACTGAAATGAGTATCGGCATTATGGCCCCCTTTCAGTAATTGTTCAAAATTCTTATACCCGATAGTAAGGGCGATGGATAAACCGATAGCACTCCACAGGGAATACCTTCCACCCACCCAATCCCAGAATTCAAACATGTTCTTTTTATCAATACCAAATTTTACTACTTCCGTTTCATTGGTGGACAATGCCACAAAATGTTTGGCAATATGTTTTTCGTTCTTTGCTTTTTTCAAAAACCATTCCCTTGACGTGTGGGCATTGGTCATGGTTTCCTGTGTGGTAAATGTTTTGGAAGCGATCAGAAAAAGTGTCCGTTCCGGGTTTACCTTTTTTAATGTTTCAACGATATGCGTGCCATCCACATTGGAAACAAAATACGTTTCGATACCATCTGCCTGGTAAGGTTTTAATGCTTCTGTTACCATCTGGGGCCCAAGGTCGCTGCCACCAATACCTATATTGACGATGTATTTTATTTTTTTTCCTGTATAACCTCTGAATTTTCCGGTATGCACCGAGTTGCAAAAGGCTTTCATTTTACGAAGCACTTTTTGTACCTCCGGCATTACATCTTTTCCGGCAGTCGTTACCGGCTTTCCTGAAAAATTGCGCAATGCAATATGTAATACCGCTCTTTTTTCAGTACTGTTGATTATATCCCCATTAAACATGGCGTTGATACCATCTTTTAGTTTGCACTCGCCGGCCAGTTGAAGCAACAATTGAATGGTGGTATCAGTAATGATGTTTTTGGAATAATCAAAAACAGTATCCGTCAGGCAGAGTGAATATTTTTTAAACCGGTCGGGGTCAGTACGAAACAATTCCCGGAGACGAGCGGTTTTCATTTCTGCTGCATGTTCCTGCAGCAGACGCCAGGCGTTGGTTGATGTTGGATTGACAGTTGGAAACATAGTTGCTAAGATACTTATAGTTCGTTGAAGGTTTTTATGGTATGGGCGGTCATGGCCGGGGAAATGTCCAGGTGTGTTACCAGCCGGACCCGGTTGGGTGTAATAGCATATCCTAAGATCGAGTGTTCCTTTAAACGTTCTACCAGGGCAGGGGCCGTAGTGCCCTCTTTCAATTCAAAAATGACGATATTGGTTTCTACCGGTAGTACCAATTTTACAAAGCTTTTCTGAGCGATGGCTGCTGCTATCTGTGTGGCATGCGCATGGTCTTCTGATAATCGTTCAATATTATGGTGCAACGCATAGATACCGGCAGCAGCTAAAAAACCCGCTTGCCGCATACCACCACCAAATGCTTTGCGGACCCTTCTTGCTTTTTTAATAAGCTCTTTTTTGCCCAGCAACAAACTGCCTACTGGGCAACCTAAACTTTTGCTTAAGCAAACGGAAATACTGTCGAAGCATGCCCCATGTTGTAAGGCCGTCTCTCCAAAGGACCCAGCGGATTTTTTGGCTACTAATGCATTCCACAGGCGGGCACCATCCAGGTGAAACGCAAGGCCTTTCTCTTTACAAAGGGCCTTTATCTTTTTTATTTCATTCAGATCATAACAACTGCCGCCACCACGGTTGGATGTATTTTCCAAACAGACCAGGCTGGTATGTGCTTTATGAGGATCATCGGGATTAATGGCAGCAGCTACCTGCTCAGCAGTTATTCTTCCCCTGTCACCATACAGTAATTTGACGGATGCGCCTGAATTAAATGCAATACCACCACCTTCATATTGGTACACATGGGCACTTTCTTCACAGATCACTTCATCACCAGGTTGAGTATGGCATTTGATGGCGATCTGGTTCGTCATGGTGCCCGAAGGACAAAAAATAGCGGCTTCCATCCCAAACATACCGGCAGCCATACTTTCAAGCTCATTGATCGAAGGATCTTCCCCAAACACATCATCACCCACACGGGCTGTCATCATGGCTTCCAGCATTCCGTGACCGGGTTTAGTAAAAGTATCGGAACGAAAATCAATTATCATAGTGTCAATTTGATTGCAATATAATCAGTTCACTCCTGAAAATGGCCGGTTGGCGAACAGCAACAACCGGTAACTTCATATTTTTTTAATTTGGCGGTATGCTGAGTACAAAATTTGAACAACTGATTGTTTTGGTATTGTTTTCCAGCCTCACATTGGTTGCGGGATTATACCTGCTGGCTAATCATAACCGTTTGTTCCGGAGTAGTATCAAAAACAAGATCCTGAGGAAAAACCTGGTGGTTTGGATGATCGGTATCTGTGTGATCTTTGCCATTACACCCACCAACCCGGAGTTTTATCAGAATCTTTCAGGAAATAAATTACACCGGTATTTCCTGATACAGATCGTTGCTTCCACCATAATGGTGCTTTTTGTGTTTAATATTACCTGGGCCATTTCTGAATCGAATTGGGTGAAGGGACTCTCTTTCAGGAAACGAATGATCGCCATCCTGGTCACCATTATCATCAGCACAATTGCAATAGGTGTTCCTCTTAATTATTGGGGCAATAAAGGCTCTTTCAAAAACATTGAGTATTCCGTATTGTTTAATTTTTATACAGGTGTCATCACCGGCCTGATCTATATAACGATGAGCTTCCTGGAGATCGAACGGCAAAAGAAACTCAATGAAAAGGAACTTGAACTGAGCCGCCTGCGGGAATTGAAAACAAAAGCTGAACTGGATGCATTGCATTCTAAGATCAACCCGCATTTTTTATACAATGCGCTTAATTCCATTGCTGACCTGTCCATTACCGATGGAAAGAAAGGACGGAAGATGACCATTGCATTGGCCGATCTGTTCCGCTACAGTATCAATTACAGCAATAATAATTTTTCTACAGTAAAAGATGAAGTGGAAATGGCAGATGTGTATTTACAAATTGAGAAGATACGTTTTGAAGATAAGCTGAGCTATACCTTAAAAGTGGAGGAGGGGCTGGAACAATTCCTGCTGCCGCGGTTTTTGCTGCAGCCCATTGTGGAGAATGCAGTAAAGCATGGACTAAAGGCTACAGGGCAACTGACAGAGATACACCTGGAAGTAAAACGAAATGGTAACGGAATGGTCATTAATATTGCAGACACCGGCCCGCTTTTTCCGGAGGAACTGGTGCCTGGCTATGGGGTAAAAAGTGTGTATGATAAACTGGACCTGCTTTTTCCCGGCAACTATGAAATGCATTTTACCAATACGCCGGTAAAGCAGGTATCACTGTACGTTCATAAACTGGTAAAAGATGAATCAACTATTTAAAGCCATTGTAATAGATGATGAGCCCGCCGCAAGAAGGTTGATGAAAAACCTGCTGCTGGAGCATAAAGATGTGGTGGAAGTGATAGCCGAGGCCGGCAATGGGAGAGATGCGATCGCTTTGATAGAAGAGTTAAAACCAGATGTTATCTTTCTCGATATACAAATGCCTGATCTTACCGGGTTTGAAGTGGTGGACCAGCTCAAAGAAAAACCTAATATCATTTTTACAACAGCCTATGAACAATATGCCATCAAAGCATTTGAAACATTCTCCATTGATTATTTATTAAAACCCATCAAAGAAGAACGGCTGGAGCAAAGCATCGCTAAACTTAAAAAATTTGGGCGACTGGCTGCACCTATTGATGTGGCCGGTCTGCAGGATATTATCCGCCAGTTCCAGGCGCCGCAGAAAGCAACCGCATTGCCCATTAAAACAGGCGACAGGATCAACCTCATCCGCTTTGATAGCATCAGCTACCTGGAAGCAAGTGACAAGTATGTATTTATTTATACTGTTGAAGGACAAAAACACCTGACCGATCAATCCCTTTCCACCCTGATCACCAAATTGCCCGCCCAGTTTTTCAGGATACAGAAATCCTACATTATCAATAAGGACCGGATTAAAGAAATGCACCGCCACTTCAACGGCCGCTATCTTTTCATCCTCGACGACAAGGCTGCCAGCCGGCTTACTTCCGGCCGCACCTATCATGATGTGATCAAAGAGGAATTTGGGTTGTAGTGAGATATTACCGCAGAGACGTAGGGTAAATAGAGAGATAACCGCAGAGACGCAGAGGTGGGGAGGAATACAAGGTAACTGCGGGGACTTTGAGGCGCTCAGAGTACTTACAACTCACACAATTGCCCCGTTTTTCCAGGATAGATCTGCCTTTTAATAAACCCATGTATTCTCTGCGTCTCCTCGTCTCTGCGATTTTTTTTGTATCTCCGGCCTTTCATCTTCATTTTTCACCACACATCAGAAAAATCCGGCCTCAAGTAACCCATTTAAAGGCTGTGCGTCACACCCATATCTGAAAAACGGCCGGTTATCCCTAAAACAGGCCGTTTAATTTAAAACAATGTTCTTGGTAATGCCAAGTACCTACTTTTGGCCTGTAATATTCAACATAGAGTACAAACAATTAAAAACAACAATATGAGAAAGTTCTTGATACTGCTGACCATTGCCCTTACCACCTTATCCTTTGTCAGCCAGGCACAATTGAAAACCGGGAAAATAAACGGTACGGTCATCGATGGTAACACAAAGACCATTGAGTCCGCCACTATTACCCTTGTCCGGGCCAAAGATTCGTCCGTAGCCAAAATGAGTGTGGCCGACAAATCGGGCAACTACAGCTTTGAAGGCGTAACTGAAGGGACCTATTTCGTTTCCATATCTGCCGTAGGGCATGAGAAAGGCTTTTCCCCATCTTTTAGCATCACAACAGACAATCCTGTTGTTTCTTTAAAGACCATTGAATTGATTCCTGCTGCTAAAACAGTGGCCGGTGTAACAGTGACCGCCCGCAAACCATTAGTAGAACAAAAGATTGACCGGATGGTGGTAAATGTAGAAGCTTCTGCCACCAATGTAGGAGCAACTGCCATGGAAGTGCTGGAAAAATCTCCCGGCATCTCTGTTGATAAGGATGGTAATATCAGCCTGAAGGGGAAGCAGGGCGTACAGGTATATATCGATGGCCGCCCCAGCTACCTGGCAGGTACCGACCTGGCCAATTACCTGCGTTCCATGAATGCCGCTCAACTGGAACAGATCGAGATCATGACCAACCCTCCTGCAAAGTATGATGCTGCCGGAAATGCAGGCATCATCAACATAAAAACAAAAAAGACAAAACAGTTTGGTTACAGCGGAAGCATATCCTCTACCTACAGCCAGGGGATCTATCCAAAATTTAGCGAGTCGGCCAACTTTAATTACAGGAAGAATAAAGTGAACCTTTTTGCCAATGTAGGTTACAATAACAGGAAGAATATACAGGAACTGGATATCCAGCGCAAATTCCTTGAACCCGTTACAAAGGAACTGAAATCACATTTCAACCAGGACGGTGAATTAAGAGAAGGTGGTGAATCCATTAATGGAAAACTGGGATTGGATTTTTTTGCGACTAAAAAAACAACTATCGGCGCCGTAGTGAATGGCTTTTACAATCCCGGTTATTTCAATAGCAGGAGTGATGTTCGCATTGCTGATCCCTTCATGGTACCTGTAGGCACCACGATATCTAACACCACCAATGACAAAAAATGGAAACATCTCGGGGCCAACCTTAACTTCCGACATGTGTTTGATTCCACCGGTAGAGAATTGACCATGGATGCCGACTTTCTTAATTATAAAAGCACCAATGTGCAGGACCTGATCAATCAATACTTTAAACCTGATGGCAGCCCTTCTGACAAGTCTGATACCTTGCTCGGCAGCCTTCCCCAGCATATCCGTATCTATTCCGCCAAAGCAGACTTTGTGCGTCCATTAAAAGGGAATGCCAAATTTGAAGCAGGCATCAAAACCAGTTTTGTAAAAACAGATAACAATGCTGTTTACAACAACCTGTTCGATGCGCGGCCTGTGCTGGACAGTGGCCGGTCCAACCATTTTATATATGACGAAAATGTGAATGCGGCCTATGTCAACTTCAGCAAACCGCTAAGCAAGAAAGTGACGATGCAGTTAGGATTACGGCTTGAAAACACCAATGCCACCGGCCATTCTACCGGATATACTTATAACAGCACGTTGAATAAATTTGTGGCCTTTGATTCAAAATTCAAAAAGAATTACACCCAATTATTCCCGACCATGTACCTGCAGTACCAGGCAAATGAAAAAAACAGCTTTGTGCTGAATTATGGCAGAAGGATCGAACGCCCCGACTATGAAGACCTGAACCCGTTCATTACCTTTTTAGATAAGTACACTTTTGAACAGGGTAATCCCAAC
>JBEBIF010000639.1:0-1556 GCA_040080515.1 Chitinophagaceae bacterium
GTGCAGGGCCTTACCGTAGACATGGGCAATTACAATCTTACTTATCTTGGAGATTCAAGCCATCCGAAAAAACAGCAATCCTATTATAAGATCCATTTCCGGAGAAAAGATGGCAAGGAAGAATTTACACTAGTACCCAACTCTTTTGTAAATTATAAAGGCAATGAAGGATTGATGTCTAACCCGGATGCCCGGCATTACTGGGACCATGATGTATTCACTTATATCACTTCTATAGCCAACCCGGATGCCAAAAAAGACACGGCTGCTTTTAAATCCAATACGCTTAAGCCAGGCGATTCTCTTTTCTATTCCCGTGGTTTTATGGTAGTTGAAAGTGTAACACAAAAAGACAGTTTGCCAGAAGATATCTTTGGTAAGAATGGCAGTCTGCATGAGGCTCGGATAAAGATCAACTCCAGGTCCGGCTCAGTATATACCGTTACTTCCCGGTTGGCCACTGTAAGAGGTGGTGCCATGGCTTTGCAGGATACGATCCCATCCGAAAGCATGATCCTTCAGCTGCAAAAAGTTATGCCTGATAATAGTATTGAACTGGGCGTAAAAGAATCCAATGCCCTGATGAACTATGTGACGATCAAAGCGTACCGGTTTCCTTTCATAATGTTGCTGTGGGCGGGGATCATTGTTACAGCCATCGGTATCTTAATAAGTATGGTGCGCCGCATTCAATTAAACCGTGTAAACAGCTCCGGGTCATAATTTTAGTTTTTTGCAAACAGCATCCGCAATAGTTTTGCTGTCCGTATATGAATACTAAAAACTGTTGCATAATTTTACCCTTCAATGCCTCTTTCAAGGTCATATAAAAAACTGGTCGGGTTATCCCTGCTTATCTTACTGATGAGCAGCCGGTTACTGGCACAGGTAGATCTGCCGGTCCCCGTAATAGACTCTTCAGAACTGGCGCTGAAATACATGAAAGAGCAGCGGAAAAAATGGGGGCCCAATGATACCATCGTGCTGCCCGCTGTTTTCTACAACAACGAGATCATTAATTACAAAGAGGAGCAAATGGTTTGGATATCCAAACTGCCTCCTGATAAACTGGCCAAATTCATAGAAGAATGGACCCGGCTGCGCAATGCGGTGTATGTTACCTATCCTTATGCACGGATCGCCGGTGCCACTATTAATGATATCAATTTGAATATGCAATCCATGCAATCCAAAAAGGAACGCAAGGCCTATATCAAATCCCGGGAAAAAGAATTGAAAGCCCAGTTCAGCGATCCGCTTTCTAATCTGTCCGTGTACCAGGGAAAGATCTTAATGAAACTGATCAACCGTCAAACCGGGAATAATTGCTACGAGATCATCAAAGAATACAAAGGCGGATTAAATGCCCGTTTTTACCAAACCATTGCCTTCTTTGTGGGCGGCAACCTGAAGCAGGACTGGGACATTACCGAAAATAAAACGGACCGGCAGATAGAAAATATTGTAAAAGAAATTGACGGCACCTGGTATAGCAATCCGTACCGAAAATAATTGACCCGCCACCCTGCCTCTTTTTTCCATTTCGTTTTCCCTCC
>JBEBIF010000163.1:0-7474 GCA_040080515.1 Chitinophagaceae bacterium
GAAGTACTAATGGACCACCTTCGGGATCTGTTGCAGTGCCACTTAATGTGACAAAGTTACCAGCGACAAATGAAAAGACGATCGTCTGATCCACACCTGCATCCACAACCGGAGGTTGATTAAGCGGTGGCGCCGGAAACACATCTACCATAACCTGGTCTTTTCCAATCAATCCTTTATCATCAACTACCGTCAGCTCAAACTGGTATCTTCCTTGCTCCAGGTCTTTTATAGTTGTTCTTGCACTGTTGGCAGTAACAATTTCCGGTTGGCCAGGGCCGCTAAGTTTTGCCCATGAATACATCGTGATTGCACCATCGGGGTCGGTGGATGCATTTCCATCAAGTGTCACCGTATCACGGGGAAGTGTTATTTGCTGATCCTCTCCTGCAACAGCTATTGGAGCTTTATTTCCCGGCAAGTTATCACCGGGTTCTTTAACTATATATTGTATCGGCGGACAATCTGAACAACAACGATAGGGTAAATAAAAATCCGCAATTACAGTTCCTTCGGCAATGCTATCAATGGCATCTTCAGGTATGTCTGTATTGTCATCACCCAATATTATTGTTAATTCTTCTTCCCCATTGACCTCTACTTCTTTTATATCAAATCCGGGAAATGCAACCCGCAAGGTAGCAGGAAGTTCATTTACTGTTAACACGAATCTTCCTGTAACTGATGTCACAGTGGCTTTTGTAGTATTTTTAACCTGAACGATCACACCGGGAATTGCAGCACCGCTTTCATCCCTCACCACTCCTGTTATCCGGAACACTCCTTTGGCCGTACCGGTACTTAACCTGGTTTCCCGGCTGTGATACACCACAATAAAAGTACCGCCCATTGGTACGCCTGCTTTATGCTGAATACCGGGATGCAGTTTTGTGAAATAGCCAAACTGCTTTAATAAAGTAAGATAGGCTGCCCTTTTCAGGTATTCTGCCTTCATGGCCTTGAATGCGCTGCATTTGCAATTATATATTAACACATCCAGGTGGTCGAAAAAATCTTCCAGTATGAATATCAGCAACAGCAACCCGACAGTACTATTCTTAGTGGTTACGGACCGAAGCAACGTAAAGGCACCTGTAGTAATATTCTGATCGCCGTCTGCTACTCCTCCACCAGTGGCTCCCGTTGCAGCTCCGGCTGCTTCTGTACGGAAGGTCTGCTTCTCATTTGCTGTAAACATGTTGAAAACAAACTTGAGACTATTTGCTTTTTCGGTTAGCAGTTTATGGAGCCGGCAATACTCAGTAACGTCAAACGAACTTAAGTTGCTGGTGAATGTATTTGCCAGGCGTATAATATTTATAGGTATTTCAAAAAGCGTTACCACATATCCCATAAAGGTTACAGCTGCCTGACTCAGGTTATCAGGTGTGCCGTCTCCGTTGGTATCAGATCCAAGGAAACTGTCAATATCCAGGGCATCTGCCACTGACTGAATGGTGATAGCGCCTTCATCACCCACCTGTTTGTACACTTTTTCAATTAATGCTCCAAAGGTTCCCTTTTTGACGATATACCCGGGACTACAACTATTGAATAAACCGACGACAGAAGAAACGTCTTGCTCATTGCCAGTTGCAGTATCTTTTGTCCGGAAATTGAAACGTATGTCATAATAATATTTCAGTTCTTTACAAAGCGTACAGAGCATTTCATTTTTCATAGCATCATACATGGCTTCCAGGTCCTGGAAATGACACAGCATGCTGAATAAATCTGTGTTGGAAAGACTGCCTGATAAATTGAATGATCCAAGCTGGTTATTAAATGATCCGATCCCCTGCAGCAATTTTGAATTCTCTGTATTCAATGCAATCACATCTACGGGCAGCCGGTTGGTGCGGATCAGCTTTTTAACATTGCCCAGCACCTTTGCATAGGGTTTGCCAATGATGCCTTCAATTCTTAAAAAATTATACGGCTCAAGGTCATACCTCAGGGGGTTGATAACAAAATCATCAGTGGCATTGTACAAAGCGGCATGATAAGAAAGGTTTCGCTGTGAAGCACCTCGTACTGCTTTTTCAAAATTCCATGATTTATATAACGGCGACGGGCCACTGGTCACATTATAATAATAAGGTATCGCTTTTTGGGAGATCGCAATATCTTCCAGTTTGCTCGGTGTGATACGGATATTGGGATCGGTGGCCGAATTAGGTGACCCGCTGCTTACAGGAGGAATAAAGAATTTTTCCTTTAATAATACCAGGCGTCTGAAAAGGCTCTTCAGTTCAGGAAGCAGGTTCTTCTTTTCAAAAAGAGGGGAATAGATAAAATAATGTCGGAACGAAGATTTTATATTAGCGGCTAACGGGATCGCCTCTCCCAGCAAAAGATGCTGCGGAAACAGGTCCTTACTCGGGCAACAGGCGCTGAGTATCTGCATCCCTGTTTTCCGGAACTCCTCATACGCCAGCAGAAAATCGGAGAAGAGATCATAAATGTATTGGATATGTATCAGCTGGTTAGTGGTGAGAGTGCCGTTGTTAGCAGCTGCAAAGTTGGCAGCTAAACCGGTGAAAGGATTTACCGGAAACTCACTGGTCACAAATACCTGGAAAGCAGTGTATGCCTGGGTGAGGGCATTCTCCGTTGCAGCCAGGAATCCATTATTAAGTACAGCACTGTATGCATCAAAAATGTCCTGGCTGGAAACAGGATTGGTGTTGGGCACATCAAATCTCCGCATTTTTAATTCTGCCAATGCATTAAATGTATCCATGGTAACCGTACCACCGCTCGCCCCGATCAATGTCAGTGCATCATTTTTTTCAACCAGCAAAGGCCGGAATGTGATCTCATAATGTGTTCCCTTATCATCGCAGGAATTAGGGTCGCAGTTCTTATTCTTTACATCCAGCAGCTCCACATATAACAGTACTATTTTTTCTTTTCCGGGATCCGCCAGGAATGCCTGGGTAATATTCACGGCTGCAGGATCATCGCTTGCCTGCTTCAGTTCCCACAATGTTATCTTAGGAGTAGGTGGTGTGCCGGGGTTTACAAACCAGCCATCATATGTTTTATCGTTTAACTGGTTGCTGTATGCCACCACTTTGGTGTACTTCTTTTCATCCACACTTATAAGGTACCCTTTCGAAGTTATGCCGCACCCCTTTGTAATAGTTATTTCATTTGTGGCAGCGTTATACTGTACCTGCAAGCCGCAAACAATACCAATACCGATCAGGTTGGTCCTGGTTATTCTTTCCTGTTCATCCAGGTAGTTGAATGATTCATTCAGATCATGAGCGGTAAGCACCTGGTCTGCTACAAATACGGGGTATACTGAAGGAGTGCTTGGGAACATGTCAGTTAGGTTTAAAGTTTGAGATAATAGTTTGATTCAGGTACACCCTGTTGTCATCATTACCATCCACACAATCATGAAGGCTGGCCGGCGGGTACACATTCTTCAACTCAATAAATAATTCGATCAATGCTTTCAGTTTCTGGCTTAATAAAAGTTCATCAGGTTCTTCCAGGCTTATTTCTTTCAGCCAATCGCAGAACAGCGCTTCAAATGCGGTAAGCTGCTCTTTGGATACCCAGCAAATCTTCAGGCCCAAATGAGCCGGTGTTTCCAGCCGGATGGTTTGCTCTGCAAAACGACGGAATTCAATACCACTGTTGGCAATGCCCTCTTCCCCATTCAGCACCAGTGTAAAACGGAAAGAATACGGATCTTCATCCCCGCATAGATCACAATTGCTTTTAATACAGATCGGCAACAGGGTATCACCCGGATGAGCAGGCGCCAATTCCCCTGGTTTGTTCCGTGGTCGTAATAACAAATGCTCTACGATCAATATCTTCTCGGCTACGAACATTCTTCCTGCAAAATCAATTATGGCATCCCGGGCAGCTTCAGCTTCCGGTTGCGTAGTAAATATCTCGCCGGTAGTGGCGATCACGTTATTTGCAGCATCTAAAAGATTTACGATCCAGTTAACCACTTGTTTGACCTCATACTTTGCCGAAGTGGTAATGGTCTTCCGGACAATAGCGATCTCGTCTTTCATTTTTTTCTCTGAGGCGGCAAAAATGGCATCCGTAAATATGGTATTGCTTTTCAGCAGCGTATTACCCGCCTCATCCATCAAACGCCAACGCCGTTCAAACGGAGCTGTTGGTTCATTATATAATTCAAAGAAGCCGGCAAACTCCGGTACACCCAGCAATCGCCTGATACGAACCGTAAGTCCCGCTACATTATCAGGAGTACAAACTTTTGCCGGGTCTTTATAATTAAATGAGCGGGCCTTATAATAACTCATGAAAGGATAATCTTTCAGGAAGGCTATCTTATTCTTGATAAGGATGTCATCAGCCACTGCTTTTTCACCCACATAAGAATACAGCATGAGGGCATACTCGTTGAATTGCTCTGCAAACCGTGCCAGCAAATGATCAAGGAAACGGTTCTTCCGGTCGAGTCTTGTTGTCTCCGTTTCATTCAGTTGCCGCAATTCATTTTTCAGCTTACTCAGATTTGCCGGGATGCTGATGTCATAAGGATAGAGTTCGCTGATCGTTTTAATAGTATCTGTATCTAAAAATCCTGAGTAATAAGTTGGTGAAGGCAGCACCTGGCCATCAAGTATAGTGGTATTGGTGAGGGAAAACAGGTCTTTTACATGAGATAATTGCTCGAGGTAGTTGACGAGTATTTGCTCATAAAACAACAGGTAGGCTTTTAATTGCTTCGCCTGTGCTTTCCGTTGAGGTGATGCAGTGGGAGGAAGTCCTTCAAATCCTGTTCCGTAAGTAAGTGGCAATGAATACTGCAGCGGAAAATATTCTTTCAAATTATACCAGGTGCCTTTAGGTACCGGTAAGTCATTATCTATAACTGAGAATTTGGGTTGAGCATGCTGGCCCTTTATTACCTGCAGCGTATCCGCAAGCTCCAGTTTATCCGGTAAGAAGGGAAGTCCGTTCTTGAAAACCAGGAACTTGGATGCTTCTATATACAGTCTTGGTTGACGGCCTTCTGTTACTTCCATTTCCCAGGATTCATTTTTTATCAAAAACCCTTCGTCATCGTATTTTGTAAATGCAAAGTTCTTTATTGCTTTAACGCCGGGCACATCCATTACCAGGTTGATCACATCCGATGCATACAACGCCTTTTTGAGGTTGGTGCTGTCCAGCTGTGCATTTTTGATAAAACCATTTTCAAGTTTAGGCCCGTCGAATATTTCATCTACCGGCCAGTTTTCATTCAGCAATTGTTGCAAAGAGTAAAACCGGATATCCGGACTAAAGTACTGGTCGATCAGGAAGTAAATTTCGGCGAGTACTGCTTCTATGTCGGCATCTGGTTCCACTTCAAGGTCGCCGCAAATGCCAATATCATCTACTTCTATTGCTTTTACGCTGCAATAATCTTCGCAAAGGTTGCGGTGTTCATGCAGCAATCTCTTTGATTCCTTAATAACGTCATTCGCTTTCTTGATCTTTGCAAGGTATTTTGGAACGATCCCTGCCGCTGAAGCATCTTCGATCGCTTCCTTCAGGTCAGCGAGTGACATCACTCTCCTGTCTTCATCACTTCTGAACCAAACTGTTAAGGCAACATCATTTAATTGCAGTGTTTGCTCCAGTGCTGCAGGATTGGGCTTGAATTTCACTTTCATTGTTGCATAAACCGGTTTCCGCAACCGGGATGCCAACGCTGCTGCCGGAATATCTATATTATCATTTTTGGTACCTGCAATGAAATCAACGGTTACACCCGTAACAATGCTATCTGGTTTTATAAATTGTTTGAACAGGAGGTAATTGGCATTATCCATGAAACGGGTAACCAGGTCTGGTTTGTTGTGTGCCTTTTTCCACGAGAACAACCGCATTTCAATAGCCGCAGTTGTATATGTAAGACCGTTCAGGAAGGAGAAATTATACTTTATCTTACCGCTGTTCAGGTCGCCGATACCTTCTTCCTCTTCAAACTCGATCATTACATCATACAGACCCTTGATGATAACAGGATGCTCTGGCGGTGTGTAACGTAACGTACTTGTTTTACAATCAGCATAAAGGAACAGATCGTTGCAGGGGCATTTCCTGCAGGTGAGCCAGGCGTTCTTTACTCCGTCAATATCGATCAGCAGTTTCCGGTAGTCCCTGTTCGTCCAGGGGCTGGTAGTTAAAATATCTCTTGCGGTATATAGTGCCTGATCCGGGGCAACAGGCACTATATACAGCGGGCTTGCCAATATGTCTTTAATATCAAATGAAGTACGATAGCCGAGATCAGTGATCGCATAACATAACAGTTCAAGCACGGTAATGCCCGGATCATGGATGTTAAAATCGGTCCATAGCTGGCTGCCCATCTGCTCAATATGCTCCATGCCCTTTTGCCGCAGCAGCTCATAGTTAGAGCTATCGTTCAGTTCCGGATGCTTTTGTATCGTTAATTTATTTTCCATTAATCAACAATTGGAGTTGTTTTGATAATTCCCGGGCAGTCTGACTCTTTTCCCTGTTCTTTTTCAGTTACTGGTGTAATGGAATGTTTTTTTGCCGGCACCGACACCAGGATACTTCTGCCGGTAGAAGCTTCCACTTCCTCCAGGTTATTAATGATCAGCCCCTCTTCGCTTCCATCACACTTACCTCCATCTTCATTGTCGGGATTGGTATTGTGATCCATTTTCACATTCAGTATATAATCTACGTACGGTCTTTCTTCTATAAAATCTATCAGCACTGATTTTTGGATCTTACCACCAAACTGGATGTCCACATTACTGTTGTAAGCCCAGGGCGTAAGGAACTGTGTGATCTCTTCTTTTAGCTGGTTAGAATAAAACGTAAAATCATCGTACCCTTTCATCAGCTTTAATTCAAATGAAAGCGAGACCTCTTCAAACCGGGGATTCCGCACCCGGAGCTTTACATGGCACGAAATCTTTTCCTTCAGGAAGTTCTCGATCCTGGTAAGTACATCCTGGCTGGTGTAAGGACGCAGGGGATTGGCATCGTTCCTGTTTTTCAGATCAGGTATGGTGATAAGGGTAACGTAGCCGGGGGCCACTTCCAGATATTCCACTTCACCCGTTACCGTATCGGTTTCAAACTTTGTATGATTAAGACATTTTACTTTATGAATGGAAGGAAATGCTTCCAGTACCAGGTGTTCATAATCCCAGATGGTGATAGCACGGGATTTGTGTCTCAATCGTTCACTTATCCGTACATAAAAGTTTTCACTGCTTTCTTTAGAACGGCCTCCAAACGAAGAGTAGGGCTGTCCGATCTTTTTAACAGCGGAAGCAGGTATTTTTAATTTTGAAATGGTATCTGCAGGCAATGCCTTATCCAGGAAATCTGCTGCATTATCATGCGGGGAAAAAGTAACCACTGCAGCCTGTGCATCTACGGTAACCAGTTTACAAACCGCTTCTGCCACTGTGGCCACACTTGCCCGCAGCCAGATATACCC
>JBEBIF010000164.1:0-7469 GCA_040080515.1 Chitinophagaceae bacterium
CGGACACCTATTTGGATAAATGTTCAGCAATCATTCAACGGATAAGAGCGCAGCAAAACGAGGTGCAACAAGCAGCCGGCTGGTTTGCCGATAGCATTCTCGCCGGCAGGATGGTGCATCTTTTTGGTTCAGGACACAGCCGCATCATGGTAGAAGAAATGTGGCCCCGGTATGGATCCTTTCCCGGATTTAATCCCATCGTGGAATTATCACTCACTTATCATAACAATGTAGTGGGTGCTAACGGGCAACGCCAGGCCATGTTCCTTGAAAATGTACCCGGACTGGCAGAAAGGATCCTCCGGAATTTTGGCCTGAATGAAAAAGACACCGCCCTTATCATCTCTTCCAGCGGTTGCAATATCGTTCCCATTGAAATGGCCGAATTATTTCAGCAGAAAAAAATAAAAGTAGTAGCTGTAGTCACAAAAGAACATGCTGAGAAAAGCAGCAGCAAAAGAAGTGATGGCAAAAAACTGACTGATTTTGCCGACCTGGTAATTGATACCGGCGCACCTGCCGGTGATTCTATGATACAGGTAGAAGGATTGGAAACACCGGTATCACCCGGCTCTACAGTTGGCGGTATCATTATTATCAATAGTATCAAAGCGGAGCTGGCAAAACTTTTAACAGAAGCCGGTCAGCCCCCTAAAGTATTAACCGCAGGATGTGTGGTGGGTGCTGCAAAAGCCACTGCACTGTTTGAAGCGGCCTATGATGAGCATGCACACCGCATGGCCGGGTTATATAAGAATGCAGGACAATAGCAAACAATTAATCTGTATAAAACCCTGAGACAAATTTTAGTATGGAAAACTTACCGATCAGGACCACTGTAGTAGGAAGCTATCCTTTTCCCGGATGGCTGGAATTTGCTTCGCAAAACTTAAACAAGTTTGGTGCCGCTGATATTGAAGAAATGATCGAAGATGCCGTGATAGCTGCAATACATGACCAGGTGACAGCAGGCCTGGATGTGATCACCGATGGGGAACAAACAAGACTCGATTTCAACTTATCTTTTTATGGCTATATAAAAGGAATTGAAAACAACGAATCAGAAACAAGAAAATTCGGCCCGCCCGCTCACGATCAGAGAGGCAAAAATTCAATAACGGGTGAATTGTCAGCACCCAATGGATTGGGCGCAGTAAAAGAATTTTTACGATTGAAGAAACTGGCACCTGCCGGCCCAATATTAAAAGCAAGTGTGCCGGGTCCTTATACACTAAGCGGAAGGCTACTGCCCAATGAAAAATATAAAAACCGGTTCGACATCACCGAAGCATTATTACCTATCGTCCGCAGCGAACTGGAAGCATTAGTGGCAGCAGGCTGTACAGAAATAACGGTAGATGAGCCCAGCATGAGTTGTTATGCCTATAAAGAAGACACCAAAAAGTTTGTTGACATTTTTAACCGGACCGTAAAACCTGTTGTTGGTAAATGTAATCTCAGCACCCATTTGTGTTTTGGCAATTTTAAAGGAAGGCCCGTTGGGTACAGAAGTATCAAACCCATGCTGCCCGACTTTTTGGATATGACGGTGGATGAGATACATATTGAAATGGCCAACCGGGAATTTGCA
This sequence comes from Chitinophagaceae bacterium, assembly GCA_040080515.1. Classification (GTDB taxonomy): domain Bacteria; phylum Bacteroidota; class Bacteroidia; order Chitinophagales; family Chitinophagaceae; genus JJ008. The sequence continues at coordinate 1,592 of JBEBIF010000164.1, forward strand.
GAAATAGAACTGTTGCAGCCTTTTGCAGAGAAAATGCATGTGGCGGTGGGCATTATTGATGTAAAGAATTATTATGTGGAATCAGTAGATGATGTGGTGGAGCGGATCCACAGATGTTTGAAATATGTGCCGGCTGAAAAGCTATCCGTAGCGCCGGATTGCGGGTTGAGCCAAACAGCCAGGTGGGCCTCCAGGCAAAAACTGATCAATATGGTGAAAGGAGCCCAAAAAGTGAGAGCAGGGTTATGAAACTGATACCCGCATTTAAAAAAGACGAAGAACTGATCGCAGAAATGGATTCGTATTTGAATGATGATACAGAATTTCATCTCTGGTGGCTCGGGCAAAGCGGTTTTTTATTGCAATGGAAAGGAAAAAGGGTATTGATCGACCCGTATCTCTCAGATTCTTTGACGAAAAAGTATGCAGCTACAGATAAACCACATACGAGGATGAGTGAAAGGGTGGTTGACCCTGAGTTGCTTCGGCGTATTTCGGTAGTTACATCAAGTCATAATCATACCGATCACCTGGATGCGGAAACGCTGATACCTGTATTAAGGAACAATCCCGGCGTAAAATTTATTATTCCTGAAGCTAACAGGGATTTTATAACCGAACGGGTGAAATGCGAGAAAGAGTTTCCGGTAGGACTAAATGACGGGCAAACTGTTACTATAGACGGATTTACCTTTCATGGCATACCGGCAAAACACAATGAGATAGACAGAGACGAAAACGGCAATTGCAAATACATGGGTTATGTGATCGCATTTGGAGATAATACGATTTATCACAGTGGTGATACGCTTTGGTTTGATGAAATGGAAGAGCTGTTGAAGTCCTTTAAACTGAATGTAGCGCTGCTTCCCATCAATGGCAATGATCCGGCCCGGAAAGTGGCAGGTAATTTAAATACCAAAGAAGCAGCAGAATTAGCAAAACGGTTAGGGGTAAAGTGTGTAATTCCTTGTCATTATGATATGTTTATTTTCAATACTGCTGATGTGAACGATTTTGTGAAAGAAGCTGAAAGTATTGACCAACCCTTCAAAGTGCTGCGTATAGGCGAAGGGACAACTTGTAACTAACGATAAATAATGCAGGTATTTAGCCGCCATATTTTTACTTTCACTTTTTGCCTGTGTTGTTTATATGCAGGGGCAAAAAATAAATACATCCTTTCTTCACCTGACGGGAATCTTGTTTATACGATCAGCACTAACCAGAACGCTGTATTTTATGAGGTAAGCTTTAAAGGAACACCCGTTATTCAGAAAAGCCCGGTTAGTCTTCTTTTTAAAGAGGGAAACTTTACAAATAATATCAGGATCATAAAGACAGTTTTCAGTGAAGGGGCTGAGAACTACACACTGGTCGTTGGAAAGGCAAAGACTGTTACTGACCGGTACAAGCAAGTCATCGTTTCTGTGCAACAAATACAAGCACCATTTTTACAGCTTTCTATAGTCGTCAGGGCGTTTGATGATGGGATTGCCTTTCGTTATGAATTGCCCAAATGGGAAAACGCTTCTTCTTTTACCCTGTTACAGGAAAATACATCATTCAGCATAGCAGCCGATCCACTGGTAAGAGCATTGTTGCTGCCGAACTATACCACTTCACATGAAGGTGTATACAGTAAGTTACCGCTAAGCAGTTTGCGGGAAGATACGCTGATGGACATACCGGCATTGTTTGAATTCAAGGATAAGATATATATGTCCATAACGGAAGCAGCACTGGCAGACTATGCCGGAATGTATTTATCAAAACAAAAAAACAGTACTACGCTGGTAAGTAAATTATCGCCCTGGCCATCTGATACCACTATAAAAGTAAATTCATCCCTGCCACATAGAAGTCCCTGGCGGGTTTTGCTTATCAGCGACAAAGTTGGAGATCTTATTGAATCAAATATCCTGACCAGTTTAAATGAGCCTTGCAAAATAGAAAACACCAGTTGGATTAAACCCGGTAAAACAACCTTTCCCTGGTGGAATGGAAATGTATTGCCCGATACCATTAATGCTCCCGGCAATAATTTTGTTACACAACAATACTATATTGATTTTTGCGCAAGGAATAGTATTCAATACCACTCTGTTGTGGAGTACGGCTTGCATCAATGGTATATGGATGATGGTGCAGGCTTTCAACCGGGACCACATGCAGATGTTACAACCCCTGTTCCCGGTTTAAACATGAAGGAAGTTTGCGATTATGCACATACAAAAGGAGTTGATATAAGAGTGTGGGTACATTTTTATGCGCTATACCCCAAATTGGATACGGCATTTGCATTGTTTGAAAAATGGGGGTTAAGTGGTATGATGGTTGATTTTATGGACCGGGATGATCAGCAGATGGTAAATATGCAAAATGAAATTTTAGAAAAAGCAGCAAAGCATAAATTACATATCCAGTTTCATGGCGCTTACAGACCAACGGGTATGCATCGTACCTGGCCGAATGAATTTACAAGAGAAGGCACATTAAATTATGAAGCTAACAAATGGGCCTATTATGTTACCCCGGACATGGATATTGATATACCTTTTACCCGGATGCTTGGTGGAAGCACAGATTATCACCTGGGTGGTTTCAGGGCTGTTCCTGAGAGTATGATAAAACCAAATTATACACGGCCGCTGATGCTGGGTACCCGTTGTCATATGCTGGCAATGTATGTGGTGCTTGAAAACTATTTACAAATGGTTTGCGATTATCCAGAAGCCTATGAAGGTCAGCCGGGTTTTGAATTCATAAAAGAAATACCCACCACATGGGATGAAACAAAAGTATTGGATGCAAAACCCGGTGAATATATAGTGATCGCAAGAAAGAAAGAGGGTAACTGGTATATTGGCGCCATTACTAATAGCAAAGCCCGTAACGTATCACTGGCATTTCAATTTCTCGGGGAAGAAAAATTTGCAGCTACTTTTTTTTCTGATGCAGAAGATGTTGGCACAAGCCCCAATCATTTGACAAAGGAAATAATGGTGTTGGATAAAAACAGTATTGTAACAGTAAAGCTGGCTGCTGGTGGTGGAGCCGTTTTGCAATTGATAAAGAAATAGCTGCTTAACGATATATAATAAACAGTATGAATAAATTCTTTTCATCCGAACCGGTGGCCCGGGATTTTGGCATTGCCCTCGTCCGCATTATCACGGGGGTCTTATTAGTATGGCATGGACTGGAAACCTTTGATGCAGAAAAAATGAAAATGTACACTGGCTGGTTTATTGATAGAAAATACAGTAACCCGGAAATTTGGGCCTATGCAGGCAAGATCGCTGAATTACTGGCAGGCATTGGGTTTGTATTGGGATTATTCACCAGGCTGGCATCACTGGCAGCCATTGCTGCTTTTGCGGGGATCATTTTTATCCTGGGTGATAAAGGGAAAATATTCCAGGGTGATCAGCATCCGTTCCTTTTTATATTATTAGCAGTTGTATTTCTATTTACCGGACCCGGCGCATTGAGTGCGGATGCGCTGCTATTTAAAAAGAAAAGAGGATAGTATTGATTTACTGAGTAGTCAGCAGAAAGAAAAAGAGTGTACATAGGCCCGGTTGGAAATACACGAAGCTCATCAGCGATTGTCGTTGCAAAAAATATACTTATGCCAGATACTTTAGATGTGCATGTTAACACAAAAGGCAAGGAAGCCAATACCTACGACGCCATCGTTATCGGCAGTGGTATCAGCGGAGGCTGGGCAGCAAAAGAATTATGTGAAAAGGGGCTGAAAACGTTAGTACTGGAAAGAGGCCGGCCTGTAGAGCATATTAAAGATTATCCAACGGCCAATTTATCAAGATGGGAGTTGCCCCACCGCGGCGCCATCACCAATGAAACAAGAAAAGCAAATCCCCTGATAAGCAAAGCGGCAGGATATTCAGAAGACACACAACATTTTTTTGTAAAGGATGCGGATCATCCGTATGTGCAGGAAAAACCTTTTCAATGGGTGCGTGGCTACCAGGTGGGCGGTAAATCATTGACCTGGGGGAGGGCCTGTGCCCGGTGGAGTCCTTATGATTTCACCGCACCGAAACGCTATGGTTATGGTGAATCATTCCCTATCGGTTATGACGATATAAAAGACTGGTACAGCCATGTAGAGAAATTTATTGGTGTATGCGGCAGTTATGACGGCATTCCCTCCATGCCGGACGGAGAATTTTTAACAGCCTACGAATTGAATGCAGTGGAACAGCATATGCAGAAAACACTGAAAGAGAAATTCAACCGGCATTATGTGTCAGGCAGATGGGCACATATTACTGATCCCAAACAAATCCATTTGGACCAGGGCCGTGCCCAATGTATGAACAGAAACCTTTGTATGAGAGGCTGCCCCCTGGGCGGATATTTCAGTTCCAATTCATCCACATTGCCCTGGGCTGCCAAAACGGGTAATTTAACCGTGCGTCCGCATTCGGTGGTTCATTCCATTATTTATGATGAACAAAAAGGTAAAGCAATTGGTGTAAGAGTGATAGATGCCAATAGCAAAGAGGCGACAGAGTATTTTGCAAAGATCATTTTTGTAAATGCTTCCGCCTTGAATACGAACTTGATCCTGCTGAACTCCACTTCCGGCCGCTTTCCAAATGGGCTGGGCAATGATAGCAGCAAGCTGGGGAAACATGTATGTTTTCATAATTACCGGGGGGGCATGGGTGGTGATGTAGATGGCTTCACAGATAAGTACTATAAAGTTTCCAAACCTGCAGAGTGTATTGTTGCCAATTTCAGAAATGTAGAAAAGAGGGATACCGATTTTTATGGTGGCTATGTAATTTATTCTGCTGCCTACCGGGAAAAACTGAGTGACAAAAACATTAAACCGCTTCTGGGTGCTGAATTTAAAGAAGCCATCAGCGAGCCGGGCACCTGGGGTGTGTATATGTACATGCAGGGAGAAACGATCGCTAAGGAATCAAATCATGTGCGGTTGAGTACAACGGAAAAAGATCAATGGGGGATTCCTTTACTCATTACTTCAGTAGGATATGATGATAACGATGATAAGATGGTGAAAGACTTTTTAGAACAGGGGCAGGCAATGCTGGAAGCAGCCGGGGTAAAGAATATCAATACCAATGATAATAAACAGCCGCCGGGCCTCGACATTCATGAAATGGGCGGTGTGCGGATGGGTAGTGACCCGAAAATATCTTTATTGAACGAATTTAATCAACTGCATCATTGTAAAAACGTTTTTGTAACCGATGGCGCCTGTATGACGAGTACCGGCAGCCAGAGCCCGTCTATTTTATATATGGCATTTACGGCCAGGGCTGTTGATCATGCCGTAAGCGAGTTAAAAAAAGGAAATCTATGAGTATGAAAAAACTGCTGATTGTAACTGTATTGATGCTGGGTACTCTTTTTACCCAGGCACAAAAAACCTATTGCAACCCGGTAAATGTGGATTATGGTTACACCCCTCACGCCAGTTTCACTGAGTGGGGTAAGCACAGGGCTACTGCCGACCCGGTGATCGTAAATTATAAAGGAGAGTATTATTTGTTCAGCACCAACCAGTGGGGCTACTGGTGGAGTAAGGACATGAGTAACTGGAATTTTGTAGCCAAAAGATTTTTGCAGCCCTGGAATGATACCAAGGACGAACTCTGCGCCCCGGCAGTCGGTATCATTGGCGATACAATGGTGGTGTTTGGATCTACTTACACCAGCACATTCACTTTGTGGGGCAGCACCGATCCCAAAGGGAATAAATGGTTCCCTTTAGTTGATTCATTTGAGATCGGCGGTTGGGACCCTGCCTTTTTCACCGATGATGATGGCCGTTTTTATATGTACAATGGCAGCAGCAACAATTACCCCGTGTATGGTG
>JBEBIF010000165.1:0-7462 GCA_040080515.1 Chitinophagaceae bacterium
ACCGTGTGCAGGGGTAAACACTTAATGGGAACGCGGATGATAGCGGACCTGCCTGCCGGCAGGCAGGTTGGGCGGATCAATACGGATTATAACCGCAGAGGCGGGGAGGCGCAGGAATATTGAACCACAATAGAAACATAGGGACATAGCGTTTCACATAGAGTAACCTATGTGCATGTATTTCTATTGTATCTATGTTTCTATTGTGGTTCAGCCAGAATGAAATGATGAATAGCCGGGACCGGCCGTACCCCGGCATGACAAGACTCCACCGTTTTGTTTTAATTACACAGGGTATTACTCTTCAATGTACTGCAGTCTTCTGTTTCTGTATTGGGAAACGGGTTCTTTTTACAGGGAATGAACTTCCGGTTCAGCGGGTTGAATGCCGCATGCACATATAATGCAGGAGTGAGCGGCCCTTTAAAAAGCACCGGGAATATGTTCTTTCTCGCTTCCGGGTCCACCCAAAACCGGAACCCATACTCCGCATTCTCACAATGAGAATAGCCATATTGCCGCTGCGCCGGCCATTTATCATCAAAACCGGTACGGCGATAGACAGGTACGGATGTATGCATCCATTGTGATGATCCGTCTATGGAACTAACGGCTTTATTCAATATCGTGAATTTAGTATCGTCAGCAGGCGGGTACAGCGTGGGGCCGTAAGTGGTAGTACCGGTACCTATATAATTGGTATAAATAGTATTGAGACTTGTACCGGGCAGCACGGCCAGTTTGGAAAGCTGCAAGGCATTGTGCAGGGTGGCAAATTTTTCTATCTCAATGGTACGATCATCATCTGCCAGGCCCATTTCTTTATTCACCACTTTTGTTATATCCGGAAAATTGATGAGGTTTTTACCAGAACCGTCTTCTTTAAACACATCAATTAGTTTGGCAGTAGTAACTTCTTCCCGCCCGCTGATCATTTCAAAAAAATCAGTGGCCTGTTCTCCGAATATATGGTTGGATATCTGTATGGCCGCTTCTTCCAGTTTCTTTTTTGCTTCTTCCATCACCAGTTGTTTCAGTTTGCGGGTGGGGGCCACCAGGTATTGCAGCGGGCCCAGGCGTTCCAGCAGCTGGTCTAATTGTTCATTCAGTTGATCATAGTATTCCTTTGCCTGGCACATTCCCTGCGGCACTTCTGCCGGCACCGCCGTAAATACCGGCGACCAGCACTGGTGCCATTCCTGGTATTGTGCAAAGCCATTTCCTGTGCCCGTGAGAATATCCTTTGCAAAATTTTCACCGGCTATAATATAACTTTCACAAGCCTGTTCTATATCTCCCTGCCAGTTTTGTATCAGCAGGTGCAGCAGGTTGTATCGTTCCACCATGTCTTTGGCCACGTTCAGCGTTCCGTCCACAAATGTTTTCAATTGTGCTCTCAACCCGTCTTCCTGCTTTTTTGCTTTTTCATAGAGGTCTCTTGCAATATTATATGATTCCTGCAACAGCCATATTTCTTCATCCTGTTTTGCCAGCTGTATGGTATAGTTAGCTTCATTAGCTTCGGAAAGGGCCTTGTTGGTAAGCAGGTTCTTCAGTTCTTCGTTCTTTGCTGCGAGGTCGTTTCCGGCAGAGACAGCATTGTACCGCAGATCGGCCAGCTGTCTTTCACCATATGATATAAGGTCGGCCAGTTCAGCCGATTTCTTTTTCAGTTCATCAATAGCGGGATTGGCAATGTGCTGAATTTCTTTTATTACTTCTTCGATCAGTTTATTGGTATTACACATTTTCAGCGGTTCGGTGAATGTGCCGCAGGGGTACCAAAAACCGGGCATGAAGCGGGTCACTGTCTTGCTTACTTCAATAGGTATGGTGAGCGGTGTAAAGGCCAGTTCCGTAGCATAGCGGGTCGCCGCCGACCGGATATCGCTTATTTGATATTCCATGGTGCGCATCTTTTTGTTCGCTTCATCTACCAGCCGGTGTTTTTGCTGAATGATATCTTCCAGGCTTCTTTTGGATTGTATGGCTTTGGTGATGAGGTCTCTTTCCACCTGGATCTTTTCACGCATGAAGTTGTTTTCAGCGATCTTCAGGTCGAGTGCTTCTTTGGCTATTTTTAATTGCAGTCCTGCCTGTGCGGTAAGGCCGGCCTGTTCATCCACTTTCATCACCAGGTCAAATTGTTCTTTCAGCAGTTCAGTGTACTTCTCAGCAAGGAAGGACACGATGTCCTGGTTAGCTTTGTCCAGTCCCTTTACGGTTTCATAGACCGTGTTCATGGCCACAAGGTGCAGTGAGCCGGATTTAATGTATTCACCGGTAAGGTTGTTATTCAGTATGAATGTCCTGCTCAAAAAATTATAGGGAGCGCCTATTAGTGTGGCGATCTCTGTTACCACCCGGCCATCTTCCAGTACGATCTCGGGCATATGGTTGCCGATATATTTTTCCAGTGCAAAATGTCTTCGCTCCACGGCTATTTCAGAATCGGTCAGCAGGAAGATATCACCGGCATAGGCATTCACCCAGGTATGTGCGAATATGTCCATAGCTGCATGGCAGGCATAACCATAAGCAAAAGCGATCTCATCAGGGTCAGTGGCGGAGTTGAGCACATGCTGTATCCAGTCATCGGTCTTCCAACCGTTCTCCAGTCCGGGGTGTGCTGTTATTTGTCCCACGATGGGATCGGGAAACACATCAATGCCGAGTGTGCCGATGCGGAATTCGTAAGGGTAATTGATAAGGGCATTGTACACTTCTTCATTTAGCTGGTATTGCTTACCGTTGAGGGTAACGGATTTATTGCGGATCACGTCGTTGAGCAGTTGCTGTGCCACCCACAGGTGTGTTTTCAGATCGAAACAATAGCCTTTGAGGGCCATTAAAAAGGAGAGGAGCAGGAGGAAGAGGTTCTTTTTCATGCAAAAGGTTTTTGGCTTTTGAGATGATCAGGTGTGATGGTTGATGATATCGGCTGGCGGGTAACGGTTGGAAGGATTAAAAGTAGGTAAACACCTGTTATGGGCAACCGCTTTAGTACCTGACTTGTTGGGGTGAAAACACGGAGAGGAGGGAGAGAGATATTACCGCTGACCTGCCTGTCGGCAGACAGGGACGGGGAGGCGCAGAGACGCAGAAATATTGAACCACATAGGAACATAGGGTTTCACATAGAGAGTTCTATGTGTGTATTTCTATTGCATCTATGTTTCTATTGTGGTTCAGGCGCAGCTTCAGAAAGCAAATACTAAAACTTTACTATCTGCCTGGGATTTTGGAATGCGTAGCTTTTCTTCTTTCAGCCCTTCCAGGTGAAACTGGATGGCGCCAAAAATGTTCTTTTCCACTATTGCTTTTGTTTTGCCTGTTGCAATCACTCCCGGTATATCGGGCACATAGGCCGAATAACCAGTTTTTGTTTTCTCGTACACCACCAGGTACTTTATCATTTCTTTTTAAGTTGAGCTTGTTTGACAATGCTGTTTAATGTGCCGGGTGCGATTATAGCAATTTACGGATTATAGTTTTTGAAAGAAAATAGCTCATCAGGGTTTTGTGCCCTGCTTGAACGTTCAATACTCAGGGTCTTGTCATGCCGGGACAGGCCGTTCCTTGGCATGACAAGATTCTTTCTCCTGGAAATGTTGGGGGTGTTTATGACGACCTGTTCTATGAGATGCCTCCTACGTCGGCATGACAAGAACCTACGTTGGCATGACAAGACTCTAAACAATTGCGTTTACTTCTTCCCGCTTTTCGGACGGGCAGGCTTCGCCGCCTTCTTTTTAACCGGTGCTTTCTTCGCAGTAGCTCCCTTCTTCGCTGGTGCCTTTCTTGTTTTCTTAGTAAAAGCTCCTGGTATCTCTTTTTCAATAAAGCCTTTTACTTCTTCTAATGTAAACAGGGCTGCTTCATCCGCAGAGTACTTGGTCTCGTCTGCTTTCCGGGGCAGCCGGATTATTTTCTTACCATACTTCAATACCGGGCCCCACCGTGCATTTTCTAATGAGATCTTATCATCGGGCCAGCGTTGTATATAACGGTTGGCTTCTTTTTTTACTTTGGCATCTACCAGTTCATCCATCTCAGATTGAGTAAGGCCGGCAAAATTATACCGCCGCGGCACATTGATGAACATGCCATCCCACTTGATATAGGGGCCAAAACGACCGGTACCTTTGGTGATGGGCTTGCCATCATAGGTACCTACCGGTGCATCAGCTATCTTTTTTTGTTTGATGTGTTTTATTGCGGTCTCCAGGTCCACCGTGCCCAGGTCAGTGCCTTTGGGCAGAGAGATAAATTCATCACCCCATTTTACATAAGGGCCAAAGCGTCCCACGTTCACCGACACTTCTTTTTCTTCATACAACCCCATGCTGCCCTGCGCACCAAAGAGGTTCATCGCTTCTTCATAGGTGATGGTCTCAATACTTTGCCCCGTGGGTATCTTGGCAAAGCGGGGTTTCACTTCATCATCGGCCACACCTATTTGTATCATAGCGCCATAGCGTCCCATACGGGCCACTACCGGTTTGCCACTTTCAGGGTCCACACCCAGTTCTCTTTCTCCTTTTATCCGTTCTGCATTTTCAATGGTATTGTCCACATCTTTTTTAAAAGGCAGGTAGAAATCATCGATCACCGTATTCCATTTCAGCTTTCCTTCCGCCACCTCGTCAAACTCTTCTTCAATACGAGCGGTGAAACTGTAGTCCATGATATTATCAAAGTACTGCTTCAAAAAGTCGGTCACCACCAAACCCAAATCGGAGGGGAACAACTTTGATTTCTCTGCACCGGTATTTTCCTGTTCCAGTATTTTACTTACCGCATCTTTCTGCAGTTTATAAATGGTATAGTCGCGGCGGGTACCTTCCTTATCTCTTTTCTCCACATAGCCTCTCTTTAATATGGTAGAGATTGTAGGTGCATACGTAGAGGGACGACCGATACCCAGCTCTTCCAGTTTCTTTACCAGTGAGGCTTCTGTGTAGCGGGGCAGGGGGCGGCTGAAGCGTTCCGTGGCTTTCATTTCTTTCAGTGGCAATTGCTGGCCCACGGCTAACGGTGGCAGCATTCCTTCATTCGCATCATCTTCCAGTTCATCCTCATCTTTATCTTCCCGGTACACTTTCAGAAAACCGTCAAACTTCAATACTTCTCCTGAAGCGGTCAGTTCTTCTTTATTAGTGGAGATCTCAATTTTAGCAGTGGTCTTTTCCAGTTCTGCATCTGCCATCTGGCTGGCCATTGTTCGTTTCCAGATCAGTTCGTACAGCTTTGCCCATTCCGGTTCATTGATGGACGCATTGCTGGTATAGGTAGGGCGTATGGCTTCGTGTGCTTCCTGTGCACTATCGTTCTTGTTCTTATACTTGCGAAACTGGTGATACTTTTCGCCGTACATGCTTTTCACTGTGTTGGTGATGTCGGCCAGCGCCGTATTACCCAGGTTCACACTGTCGGTACGCATATAAGTAATGTATCCATTCTCATACAGGCGTTGTGCTATCTGCATGGTACGGGCCACACCGTAACCGAGTTTGCGGGAGGCTTCCTGTTGCAGGGTAGATGTGGTAAAGGGCGGGGCAGGAGAACGTTTGCCCGGCCGCACCTGTATATCTGTTACTTTATAATCAGCACCCACGCAGCTTTTCAAAAAGGCTTCTGCATCTTCGGCGGCATTTTGTTTTTTACCTTCGGCAGCAAAGGTCACCAGTTTATCACTTACATCTTTGGCGGTAAACAGTCCTTCTATCTTAAAGGTGCTTACGGGTGTAAAGGCATTGATCTCCCGTTCTCTTTCAGCTATCAACCGTACCGCCACACTTTGCACACGGCCGGCGCTCAGGTTATTGCGCATACTCATTTTGCGCCAGAGTACGGGGCTTAGTTCAAAACCCACAATGCGGTCGAGAATGCGGCGGGCCTGTTGTGCCATCACCAGGTTCATATCCAGTTTGCGGGGATTTTGTACGGCGGCCTGTATAGCGGGTTTGGTGATCTCATGAAATACGATTCGTTTGGTGGTCTTGGGGTCCAGTCCCAGTACCTCACACAGGTGCCAGCTGATGGCTTCGCCTTCCCGGTCCTCATCCGTGGCCAGCCATACTTCGCCGGATTTTTTGGCGAGGGCTTTCAGGTCGTTCACCACTTTTTGTTTGTCTTCAGGAACGATGTAGCGGGGTTCAAAGTTCTTTTCAATATCGATGCCCATACCGGCTTTTTCAAGGTCACGGATATGGCCAAAGCAGCTTTTCACCTGGAAATCACTGCCCAGAATCTTCTCGATGGTCTTCGCTTTCGCAGGGCTCTCTACTATCAGTAAATTTTTCGCCATAAGGGATAGAATATATGCTATTTAAGCGCTTTTCAGCGGCCGCAAGTTAGGACAAGAATAATAAAAAAAAATTTAAGCCGGACTTTTTGTTCCCTGAGCATCGTCCCTTGCGTCGCACTCTTGTACGTTCTGTTCGCTGTTCAGCAGGAGATTAGCAGTACTATTTTGGAATTTTGCAATTGGGAAATTGGGAAATCTTCCTAAAGAGTAAAGTGATTCCGGATAGAAGCAAATTTCCCAATTTCCCAATTGCACTTTTCCCAATAATCTTTATCGTACTTCTTGAAAATAAGAAACCACCCTCACTGCCCATCGTCCATACTCCTTCCCTGAAAGATGCAAACCATCAGCAGCCAGCAGGGAGTTATCAGTAGCGGCTTCTCTTGTCCACGGGGTTATGTCTATATAATGTATATGATATTTCAGGGCGATGGCTTTATTGGCGGTATTGTAAGCATCTATCGCTGCGGCAATTTGTTTCCGGTCACGGCCCTCAGCAAAAGGGGTCACACCCCAATCGGGAATGGAGAGTACCACTACCCGGTCTGCTTTGCCACCGGCAAAGGCGATGGCTTGTTTCAGCAGTTGTTCAAACTGGGGTTGGTAGTCATCCACTGAACGGCCGCGGTATTGATTATTCACACCTATTAATAAGGTAACAAAATCATAAGATGTTCTGAACTGGTGGTTGCTGATAGCGGTCTGCAGTTCATCGGTGGTCCAGCCGGTCTTTGCCACGATCTCCGGTGCTGCTATATCCATTCCGGTTTTGCGAAGCAATTGTACGGTTTGCGAAGGAAAGTTGTCGGACATGGGCACGGTTTCGCCGATGGTGTATGAATCGCCAAGCGCCAGGTAATGAATTGTATCGGTCTTATGGGTCATGTTGGTCATATTAGCCAGGGCCGTATCATCGGGACGTTGTTTGTTAGTTAGCAGGGTGAAAATAAGAAGAAGCGGGAATATAACAGTTGACAGATGATAACTGACAGATGATAGTTTTTGTAAGGTCATTCACTAAAATGTATTTCATTAACAGAATAAATGCAAGGGCCTGTATAGCTCAATTATCAGTCGTCATCTATCAGTTATCTATTCGTCTCACATGAATTCTATGATCGCTTTCGCCACTTTATTATCCCGGTATATTCG
>JBEBIF010000640.1:0-1573 GCA_040080515.1 Chitinophagaceae bacterium
GTTTATGAGTATTCCAATAATAATACTCTTACAAATAATATTGGAACTGGATACGCTGCTCCAGGGATAATGCTTTATCTTTCTTCAGATAATATTTTAACAGACAATACCGGAACTTCAAATGCCGGAGCGGGGCTGGGGGTGGACAGTTTATTCAACACCACTATAACAGGCGGTTCTTATTCTTCAGCATCGGGAGATGCCTATTTCATTAAGGATGCTTACAATAACAATACGCTCAACAATACCAATTTTACAACAAGAAAAATATATTTTGAGGATATAGCCTCTGTCTTTGAATACGATAACGGGGCGGGCGTCTGGCTAAAAACTCAAATAGTATCGCCTTTAGCAGAGGTAAGAACAAACAGAACTCTGCTTAAATGGACTGATTATAATCTTTCGTGGTCAGAAACATGGAGTGCAGACAAACAGGTACAGTATAATGTAAGTGGATTGCTGCCGAACAGAGATTATCTTGTTTATAACGGCACTGCTCTTGATTATCAATACACCTCTGACGCTTCTGGTGTGTTGGCGCCATTCACAATCAACTTCACGACCGTTGCAAAGACAGTAACGGTCAGTTTGACCAACCTTAATGTATCCGGTCATGTTTATAATGAACTTGGGCTTGCATTACAGGACGCCAGAATAGACATGGACAGTAATTATGCCTTTTCTGACGCATCGGGATATTATAACTTTTCAAGTCTGCCGGCGGGGGAATATGATATACTCGCACGGAAAATCGGGTATGAAAATAACACGAACACGACCTTGTTATATTCTGACACGGTCTTAAATTTTACAATGTCAGAGTTCAGACCGCCTGATTACACCGACCTGATAACCGGAATTATGGGAATGGTCATGGTTCTTCTGGCAGTCGTGATAGTTTCCAGAAAGCGAAAAGAAAGAAAAGAAAATAGAACAGATATAAATAAGAAGAAAGGAGATAATAACTCGTGGTGAATTTATCGGACATTCTTAAGGTGACAATAGCCGCAGTGGTTGTGGCTATCGTAAATTTACAGCCTGTAATATCAGGGGCGGTCAGGGTATGACTGCCCCAATACTCTTTATTTACGGGCTGGGTCTGGCATTCTTTATTTTAGGATGCGAAGGAATGGGAGAGACCGACCGGAGCATGACGAATATTATTTATCTTGCCCTTGCGTTTTTCCTGAATATGATAGGCTATTATGTTTCATATTCCAGTACTGACTACGTGAGCCTTGCGTATATCCCGCTTTCTCTCCTGGCGATCACGACCATCATACTAATATATACTGCATGGCAGATGATTCCCGTTAGTCAGAGCTGGGACGACCAGACAGAAGAAGGAGAGTTCTGAAATCAAAGACAGTAATCTATATATATCATAACTTATAATTATATAATATAAGCTTCCTTCTTTCCAAAGGGGGAAGGTGACAAATATGGATTTATTCTATCTTCAGAAAGTAAAAGGCGGCTTGCAGAAGTTCAAAGACCATGAAGGCGGCTTGCAGGATGCGGTCAATATCGTCCTCGCCCTGGTCATGATCGTGGTTGTGGGCGCAATTGGCAT
>JBEBIF010000641.1:0-1568 GCA_040080515.1 Chitinophagaceae bacterium
GTCCGTTACATACCAATGCTATCATTTTTGCATTCGTAGGCAATGCTTCCTTTGCCGGAATTTATTATTCCTTGCAACGGTTGTGCAAGGCAAGAATGTACAGTGACAAATTAAGCTGGATTCATTTCTGGGGTTGGCAACTGATCATCGTTGCGGCTGCTATTACATTACCACTTGGTCTTAACAATGGCGCCGAGTATGCAGAACTGATTTGGCCAATTGATATTGCCATTGCTTTAGTATGGGTAATATTCGGTATCAATATGTTTGGCACTATTTTAAAAAGAAGGGAAAAGCACCTGTATGTTGCTATCTGGTTTTATATAGCGACCTGGGTTACTGTTGCCTTATTACATATCGTTCGTTCTATTGAACTTCCTTACTCTGCCACCGGAAGCTATAGCTGGTATGCAGGTGTACAGGATGCATTAGTACAGTGGTGGTACGGACATAACGCTGTGGCATTCTTCCTAACCACACCGGTTTTGGGTTTGATGTATTATTTTCTGCCGAAAGCAGCTAACCGCCCGGTTTATTCTTACCGGCTTTCCATTATTCACTTCTGGGCATTGATATTTATTTATATCTGGGCTGGCCCTCATCATTTATTATATACCGCATTACCGGACTGGGCACAATCACTGGGTGTTGTTTTCTCCATCATGCTGATTGCGCCGAGCTGGGGTGGCATGCTGAATGGTTTGTTTACGCTGCGTGGTGCATGGGACAGAGTAAGAGAAGATCCTGTTTTAAAATTTATGGTAGTCGCCATTACCTGTTATGGTATGGCCACATTTGAAGGACCTCTGCTGAGTTTGAAAAGTGTAAATGCTATATCCCATTTTAGCGACTGGACGATTGGGCATGTTCACATTGGTGGATTAGGTTGGAATGGCTTTATGGCCTTTGCCATTTTATATTATATGATTCCGAAAATGTGGGGAACTACTTTGTATTCAAAAAAATTAGCTACTAACCATTTCTGGTTAGGCACCATAGGTATCATTATTTATGCAGTACCCTTGTATTGGGCAGGGTTTGAACAAAGCCTTATGTGGAAACAGTTTACCCCGGAAGGACAATTGAAGTTTGACTTCATGCAAACTGTTATCAACATCAAACCCATGTACATTGCCCGGAGTATCGGAGGTTCACTCTATTTGATTGGTGCATTGATCATGGTGTACAATCTTTATAAAACCATTGCCAAAGGAAGATTTATTGCTAATGAAGCAGCAGAAGCACCTGCATTAGTAAAAACAGTTTCTGCTAAAAAAGAATACTGGCACCGGGTTATTGAAAGAAAACCATTGACTATGCTGGTATTTAGTTTGATACTGGTTGCCATTGGTGGATTGGTGCAAATGATTCCCACCTTTTTGGTAAAATCCAATGTGCCAACTATTGCCAGTGTAAAACCATACACCCCGCTTGAATTGCAGGGAAGGGATATTTATGTAAAAGAAGGATGTTATACCTGTCACTCACAAATGATACGGCCTTTCCGGGACGAAGTGGCACGATATGGAGAATATTCAAAAGCCGGTGAGTTTGTATATGACCATCCT
>JBEBIF010000166.1:0-7432 GCA_040080515.1 Chitinophagaceae bacterium
GTGCATGGGGTGGCGATGGACTTCAGGCAGGCGGCCCCATGCACCGCTACTATTTTTCGTTTGAACAGGTTTGCTTTTATTACTTTGCCGATCTCCTTATGAGCGGCGTCATCAGTTCCTTCACCGATGTGCATCACAAACGGTTTCTTATTCCGCAAGGGATGATTCAGTTTCAACGACCAGTTCTTTTCAAAAGCCGGTGAGTGCAATTGATAATGGTCCTGAAACACATTCACCAGTGTATCATCTGTGTCCAGTCTTTCTCCATGATTGACGACCGTGGTAAATCCGTTGATCAGATTTTTATACAACCCCCATTGCACCCGCAACGCTTGTGGTATTTGTTGCACTGCTTTTATCACATCTGCATCAGCAGTATGAATATCCGTTCCCCATTCGGTGTAGTTCGAATAGATCTTATTTCCCAGTTGCGGGAAACAATTAAAATCCAGGTGATCATGTGAGTTGATAAAGCCGGGCAACACTATAGCTCCATCCAATTCCAGGCGGATATCATCATCTACTGTATCCAATACTTCTCTTTGCCCGGAGATGGTTTGTATAAACCCGTTAAGCAAATGAATATGCTTTCGCTCCGCAGAACCGTAAATGCTGACATCATGCAGGACCATCTGCTTTTTTTAAATGAATTCCGTAAATGATGGGGACATTGATAAAAGAGTCAAAAAGTTCCAATGCATTCTGACGTTCATAATATCCTTTTACGGAATCGTCGATCACCCGTTCCGTAAAACGGATTTCCTTCCAGCCCAGTTGCTTTGTCAGTCCCCGTATCTTTTCTATGGAATGAATATGATTTTTCACCGCCACCGTCTTTCCTTCATGCTTAAAAGTTCGCTTGCCTCCTTTTGTCAATGCTTCAGGATGATAGTCCGTAATGATTAGCTCACCACCAGGACGTAATATCCTGTCCCATTCCCGGAATGCTTTTTCAACAGCCGCAATATGCGCCACGGCCAATGTGGACACCACCACATCACAGGAACTGTCCGGTAATTCGGGCAATAGTTCTTCTTTCAGCAAAAACGTTTCTGCACCCGGAAATTTTTCTTTCAATTTTTTCAGCATACCGCCAGATACATCGTACCCGATCAGCCGGGCAGGCAATTGCGCAAAAAGTTTTCTCCAGTGTCTGCCGGTACCGCAACCAATATCAGCGATCACTTTTCCTTGTAAGTGGATACCAGTAAGCAAGTCTGTAAAAACCGCCTCATCCAGGTCCAGCATCAGGTTGCCCGGCTGGTTGTCGTAGCCTGCCGCCCACAGGTCATAGGCCGCACCAGGTTCCTTCTCTTTTTGTGGGAATAAAATCCGTTTTAGCCTTGCGGGGAATGACATAACTTGAACTATTGATCGACCTAAAAGTAGGTATATAAACCGGAAGTTTTAAGGCAACCCGATCCACTTATATTTCGTTTAAATAAAACAATGAACAAGGTCCTTTTATTCAATCCAAAAAGTGCCAATGCCAAGCACCGGGTACCCAATGCCATCCTGAACATTGCGGCATCGGTAAACGGTATCTTTGAATGGACCATTGTAGATGGCAATTGTGAAGCAGATCCGTATCAAAAGATCAGTTCATTACTGCAGACGGGTTCGTACAAATACATCGGGATTACGGTAATGCCCGGCCCGCAAACCAAACAGGCCATACCTTTTTCCAAAAAGATAAAAGAATCGTTTCCCAACACGGTCATCATCTGGGGCGGTTATTTTCCCACCAGTCATTTCAAGATCGTTTTAGAGTCCGGTTATGTTGATTTTGTGATCAATGGTCCCGGTGATCATGCTTTTCCCCGGCTGCTGGATGCACTGGAAAACAATAAACCGTATGAGCTGATCAAAAACCTGGTGTTCCGCTCCGGCGATGCTATCATCAAAAGCGTTAAAGAAGACCTCATCGAGCAGGATACATTACCGCCATTGCCGTATGACCAATTACATCAGCTCTACCCGATCGATAAACATTATTTGGGGAAAACCTATCTCGGCACCCGCACTCTGGCCTATCATTCCAGTATCGGCTGCCCTTTTACCTGTTCCTTCTGTGCAGTAGTACCTACTTATGAAGCAAGATGGAAAGCCAAACCGGCACAGCAGGTCTATCGTGATGTGAAATACATCAAAGACAACTGGGGTGCCAATGCCATTGAATTTCACGACAACAATTTCTTTGTATCTGAAAAAAGGGCGGTGGAATTTTCTCAACTGATCCTGCCGGAGAAAATGAACTGGTGGGGCATGGCAAGAATAGATACGATGGATAAATTCAAAGATGAATCGCTGGCACTGATAAGGGAAGCCGGCTGCAAGATCATCTTCTTTGGCGCTGAAAGCGGAAATGATGCGGTGCTGAAACAGTTAGACAAAGGCGGCACACAAACCGGGGAACAGATCATCCGCTTTGCAGAACGATTGAAGAAATTTGATATCATTCCTGAATACTCCTTCGTTCTCGGCACACCTGCACCCACACCGGAAAAAGTGATGGAGCAGATAGAATTTGATATCCACTTCATCAAAAAAGTAAAAGCCGTTAATCCCAGGACAGAAGTAGTGCTGTATACTTATAGTCCCGTGCCTACAGAAGGATCGGAGTTATTTAATTCGGTAAAAGAAAGCGGTTTCACCTTTCCAAAAACACTGGAAGACTGGGTAACACCACAGTGGGAACGGTTTGACCTGCGCAAAAACCCATTGACGCCCTGGCTTACCCCGGAAATGATCAATAAGATCCGCAACTTTGAAACAGTACTGAATGGCTATTACCCCACCGTGTCGGACATCCGGCTTAATACCATCAAACGAAACATGATCAAACTGGTATCGGGAATCCGGTACAAAACAAATTTCTACCGCTTCCCCTACGAAATAAAATTATTACACCGCATCTGGAAATACCGTCAGCCGGAGATCCAGGGATTCTGATGCTACTCTTATGCATACGGCCGGGTTTACCATAATAGATAATGTGACCGTTCCCGAAAAGGTGAGCACTCAAAACCTGTTTGAAAAAAGATACCTGGAGCTCCGCAGTAAAGAACAAAGGGTTTATTCAGATGAAGCCCTGCTGCGTTTACCGGAAGTGGCGCCCGATCATCCTTACTATTCCGAATGGCAGCACCGCAAAAGATCAGCAGAAAAATTAGTACAATGGCTGGGGAAGAAAAAACAGCCATTGCGGATACTGGAAGTTGGTTGCGGCAATGGATGGCTGGCCAGGCAGTTGACGGCCGTTCCGGACAGTAAAGTGATCGGCAGCGATATCAATTTTACTGAATTGCAACAGGCGGCAAAAGTGTACAGTTCAGTTCCCGGTCTTCATTTTATTTATGGCGATATCCGTCACGGTCTTTTTAAAGAAATGGAATTTGATTGTGTCATCTTTGCTGCCAGCATCCAGTATTTTCCATCCCTGCACGGCATCATTTCCACTGCTTTGTCTTTATTAAAGACCGGCGGTGAAGTACACATTTTAGATTCTCCCTTTTACCGGCAGGGTGATGTGATGGCGGCACAAAAAAGAACGGCCAGTTATTATACCGATCTCGGGTTCCCGGAAATGATACCACACTATTACCATCATACCTGGGATGCACTGGAATCATTTGACCACGAATTGCTGTACGATCCTTCTTCCCTGCAACTTTTTTTCTCCAAAAACAAAAACCCCTTTCCCTGGATCTGTATCAGGTCCGCCGCCAAAGTTGTATGAGCATCACCCAAAACCTATATCATACCTATAAAAGATACCGGACGCTGCAAACGCACCGCATCACCGCCCTGCCCATTGTGATCCTGATGCCACACAGTGCCTGCAACTGCCGCTGTGCGATGTGCGATATCTGGAAAGACAATCAAAACCTGAAACAACTTACTGAAGAAGATATCACCGGCCTGCTCGATTCACTGGAAAAAATGGGCACACAGCAGGTATTGATGTCCGGCGGCGAAGCACTGCTCAATCCCAACTTCTTCCGCTTTTGCGACATACTGCAGCAGCGGGATATAAAGATCACCTTACTGTCAACCGGGCTGACGTTAAAGAAACATGCTGCAACGCTGATCAAATATGTAAATGACATCATCATCTCCTTAGATGGTGATGAAGCCACTCATAATACCATCCGAAATATTCCGGATGCCTTTCAAAAAACAGCAGAAGGAGTACAGGCAATAAAACAACTGGACCCTGCTTTTCGCATCACGGCCCGAACGGTCATTCACCGGCTCAACTTCCAAAAGTGGCCGGCGATAATTGAAGCGGCCAGATCAATGGGGTTGGACCAGGTCAGTTTTTTACCGGCAGATGTAAGCAGCCATGCCTTCAACCGGGAAGTGCTGTGGAGCGATCAACGGCAACACGAGATCTTACCGGATGAAACCGAACTGGCAGCATTAACAGCAATACTGGACGAGCTTCTTGTAAAGAACCTGGCTGATTTCGAAAGCGGCTTCATCGCCGAAAGCCCCGAAAAGCTGAGAAAGATACCTGCTTACTACGCCGCCTTTTATGGTCAAAACCCTTTCCCGTATAAAAAATGTAATGCTCCCTGGGTATCCACCGTAGTGGAAGCAGATGGCACGGTTCGTCCCTGTTTTTTTCATGCACCAATGGGCAATATCAGGGAACATTCACTTGAAGAAATTTTAAACAGTGATGAAAGCATCCGTTTCCGCAAAGAACTCGATATGGAAAAGGATAGTACCTGTATAAAATGTGTGTGTTATCTGAACCTTTCACCCGGATCTAAAATAAATTGAAGTAAGCAACAGCGATATGAGTAACATTCTTTTTTCCCATTCCTATTTCATGCGGTTCGATCCAAAGCAATGGACCACCGGGCAACCCTATGCCCCTATCGGCACTTTGTATGCCGCTGCATTGATGCGGGAGCAGGGCCATACCGTA
The DNA here is from genome assembly GCA_040080515.1 of Chitinophagaceae bacterium. Taxonomy (GTDB): domain Bacteria; phylum Bacteroidota; class Bacteroidia; order Chitinophagales; family Chitinophagaceae; genus JJ008. Next base: position 4,937 of record JBEBIF010000166.1, read on the forward strand.
TCACTGTTGGATACCATGTTTGCTTACGGCCCCGAAGAAGTGATACTGCCTTTGCAAAAGAACCGTCCTGATTTTTTTGTGGTGTATGATGATGGTTTTAATTACCTCACCAAGATGTGTCTTACCAATATGCGGGAGGCTGCTTTTGAAATGATGAAGTTTGCCAAACAATCCGGCTGCACCGTCATCGTTTCCAGTTCTGATGCCACCGATCATTTTGAACAATACCTGCAGGAAGGCGCCGACTATGTGATACTGGGTGAAGCAGAACAAACATTGGCAGAATTAGTAGCTGCAGTAAATAATGCTCCTGCAGGGTCCATAGGGTCCACTGATTTCTTAACTATCCCCGGGCTGGCGTACCAGCAAAAAGGGGCCGTGATAAAAACCATGCGCCGCACCGTGATGAAGGAACTGGATGAACTGCCTTTTCCTGCATGGGACATTATTGATATAGAACCGTACCGGAAAATGTGGCTGAAAAACAAAGGCTATTTCTCCATGAACATGGCCACCACCCGCGGCTGCCCTTTCAAATGCAACTGGTGCGCCAAACCGATCTATGGAAACCGGTACAATTCCCGTTCGCCGCAGAATGTGGTGGCAGAATTAAAAATGCTGAAAGAAAGATTCGCCTTTGATCATATCTGGTTTTGTGATGACATCTTTGGATTAAAGCCCGGTTGGGTAAATGAGTTTGCCAACCTGCTGGAAAAAGAAGGTATTCAATTCAAATTCAAGATACAGGCCCGTGCCGACCTGTTGCTCCAGCAGGATTATATTCACGACCTGGCAAGGGCCGGTTGTGAAAATATCTGGATGGGAGCCGAAAGTGGTTCACAAAACATACTGGATGCGATGGACAAAGGAACCCGGGTAGAACAGATATTTGAAGCCACCCAGTTATTAAAAAAGAATAAGATACATCCTTCCTTCTTCATACAGTTTGGCTATCCCGGTGAAACAAAGCAGGACATCATCAAGACCATTGACATGATAAACACCCTGCTGCCGTATGAAATTGGTATCTCTGTTTCTTATCCATTGCCCGGCACTGTTTTTTATGAAAGAGTAAAAACACAGCTGAACGATAAATCCAACTGGACCGATTCGGACGAACTGGCCCTGATGTTTCGCAATACCTATGCGCCTGCCTTTTATAAGCAATTGCACCGCTATGTGCATAAAAGCTATCGCAAACACCTGGCACTGGAAGCCATTCGTACATTGATACGGCAACCTGCCGCTCTGCGGTTCAGCAAGATCAAAAAAGCAGTATCATTGCTCTACTATTCTCCTACTGCATGGATAGCAAAACAAAAATTACAGCAACTGGAAACTCCGGCCCGATGAGTTCTCCTTCCCCGGCTGCCACTGAGCAAGCTGCGGCAGAGGCGTTCAGCAAACAAGCACCTGTGTTTGACGCATTGTATCATGCAGATACCATCATTCAATATAAAAGAAAAAGAGTGCGGCAACATATGGAGCAGTTCTTACAACCGCAATCTGCCATATTAGAATTGAATGCCGGCACGGGTGAAGATGCCATCTATTTTGCCCGACAGGGCCATACGGTACATGCCACCGATATTTCTGAAGGCATGCAAACCCTGCTGGTGAATAAAATAAAAGAGCAGCACCTGGAAAGCAGTATAAGTAATGAGTTGTGTTCTTTTACCGAACTGGAAACGTTGCAACAACAGGGACCGTATGATCATATCTTTTCCAATTTTGCAGGACTTAATTGTACGGGCCGGTTGGAAAAAGTGCTCGACTCTTTTCAGCACTTGCTGAAACCGGGCGGCTTTGTTACTCTTGTCATTCTTCCTAAATTCTGCCTCTGGGAATTTTTATTACTATTCAAAGGAAAGTTCAAAACGGCCTTTCGCCGCTTTGCCGGACGTAAAGGGGCACGGGCGCATATAGAAGGCCAATACTTCCGTTGCTGGTATTACAATCCTTCTTTTGTGCGCAACCGGTTGAAGATCTCTTTTGAAGTAAAAAGTCTTGAAGGGTTATGCACTATCGTTCCGCCTTCCTACATTGAAAATTTTGCAGCGAAGCGTCCAAAGCTATACAGCAGGCTGGTGAAAAAAGAAGATAAGTGGAGATCTAAATGGCCGTGGAGAATGATCGGTGATTATTACATCATCAGTTTGCAGAAGAAGCAATAAAAGAAGCAGGCGCATTCTTTTGCAACAGATCGGCTACCTGTTTCTGGTAAAAGGCCAGTACTTTTTCCTGGAAGTCATCGGGATTGGATTTTGCAAAATGCTTATTGGTGATTAGCCCCATCCGAACGCCTTTATTATTTTTCATACCGCGGAGTTCTTTCTTTTTCCAACGGCGGGTGGTGGTGGCGAGCAGGTAATTATCAATACGGTTGCCTATGCCGCCACCCAGTAACCATTCTCCCAATCTTTTCATCCAGGAGCGTCCGGGGTCTTTTGCAGCTTGCCGGCGATACGCACAAGCGGGTAACCATTCTTCCGCCCA
>JBEBIF010000167.1:0-7429 GCA_040080515.1 Chitinophagaceae bacterium
GAACACATTCACATCGTCACGAGTAAAGCGACGTGAAAACTGCAAGCCGCTTTTTGCGGATGCTTTGGTTTTGGTAGCCATAACTAAAAAAAGAATTTCTAACGGGTTAAGTAACTGAAAACGTCCATGACGAAAATATTTTTAAGTATCTGTAATTCATAGACAGAGATATTAACATTCTGTGGATAAGGAGGGGTAAAAAAGCTCAGATGCAAGCCAGTGCTGATTCAGAGGATTTCTTCACAGTGGGTAACTGTTTTTTGGAAAAAAAATTTTGGTAAATCCCTTTGCAACTCGTAAAAAAATCCTTGCTTTTAGGTCTTCATCCAAAAGGCAAAACAGGCAAGGGTTCCTGGATATACGTTCTATGAAAGCTTTGCTGGTGGCCTGTTTCATCAAATCCATTGCCCGAAAGCCTTTACAGCAGTGCATTCGCTGTTTTTAATAATGTTAAAAAATTGTTACCGCCCGGACTTGGCCCATTCTTAGTTTACCCCGCAGGTAAGAGCTCCGGTTGTCGCAGCGGGTTGGAATTACTGATGCGGCCTCAGTCCTTAATATTAAATTAACTTCCATAACGGAATAAAAAATCTCCGGCAACTGCCATTTCTTCATTATAAAATGAGTGATAATTATACTCACAACGTTGTATTTTATTGCCTGGCCAAATATGAAGTAGTTGCAAAATACTTTGTTGTAATAAGACAACATGCGGGGATTTTTTATCAATGCGGCCAGGTGAATGTTATTAAAAGGAAAGACGTTGTTGCAGCGGAATGATACGCTGCTTATCCGGGCAACCGTATTGCTTTTTGAACCTTTCTTATAGAGATCAGGAGCCAACAGGAAACTCATTTCACCCCTCAAACGTATATGGCATTAAGAATACCGGGTGAAAGCAATTATATCATCAGATCAGCAGGCTTTTTTGAGAAAAAGGATATTTGGCATTCAAATGGGCAATGCCGAAAGTTTTTCGCATTTTTGCAATAATCAACCGGTACCGGATGAAGTCAACTATTTATAACACATTGACCGATAAGAAGAAGCAGGGGAGAAAATCCTTTGCTGTGCTGATCGACCCCGACAAGGTCAATACCTCCGTTTTGGATGACTTAATTGAGCTTTCTGTTGCTGCCAAAGTTGATTACCTGCTGGTGGGCGGCAGCCTTGTTATTTCTAATCATCTTGATGAATGTGTACAGCATATAAAGCAGAATTGTTCTATCCCGGTAATACTTTTCCCGGGCAGCCCTTCTCAAATAAGCAAATATGCAGATGCTTTATTATATCTTTCTTTAATATCTGGCCGTAATCCGGAGCTGTTGATCGGGCAACATGTAGTGTCTGCCCCTTTTGTAAAGCAAAGCGGCCTGGAAATAATGCCAACCGGTTATATCGTTGTTGATGGTGGTGCACCCACCACCGTTTCTTACATCAGTAATGCTGCACCAGTACCTGCCGATAAAAACGAAATTGCCATGTGCACGGCCATGGCAGGTGAAATGCTGGGTATGAGATTGATCTATATGGATGCAGGCAGTGGTGCCAAACGTCCCATAACTGAAAGTATGATCAAATCCGTAGCCGACCATATTGAAGTCCCATTGATCATTGGTGGCGGCATACTGCAACCCGAAAAAGCCTACCTCAATTGTAAGGCCGGAGCAGATGTGATCGTTGTGGGAAATGCCATTGAGAAAGATGCATCACTGATCAAAGAGATGAGTGATGCGGTGCACAGTGTGCCGGTGAAGGCATAATACCTCAGCTATTTAGATAAGCTTTCTTTCAACTGCCAATCTTATCAGACTTGCCGTGTTTTTTACATTCAACTTCGCCAGTAAGTTTTTCCGGTGGCTGTCAACCGTGAATGAGCTCAGAAATATTTTTTCAGCAATTTGCGGATTGGTATATCCTTCTGCGATCAGTTCCAGTATTTCCTTTTCCCGTGCACTTAACGCCGGCAATTCCTGCATGGATGATTTCTGATATTCCTGTAAGGCCTGCCCCACCTCATTACTAAAAAAAATATTTCCCTCATATACAGCATGAATTGCTTTTATCAGTTCTTCTTTAGAAGAATTTTTCAGAATATAACCTGAAGCACCATTCTCCATCATTTTTTTAATATACAAGCCCTGGTTAAAAGTGCTGAGACCAAGTATCATAATACCCGGATATTTTTCTTTCATTGCAGCACACAGTTCCACTCCATCCATACCCGACAGGCTGATATCCATTAATACCACATCGGCAGTGTTGTTTACAAAAAAACCAAGACAGGATTGGGCATTCATTGCCTGCCCGGTCCATTCTATACCTTTTTCATTTTGCAATAAAGAGCGAATACCCTCAATTACAACAGGATGATCATCTACAATAAATACACGGACCATACTTATATATTGAATTCGATATTTATCAGCGTTCCCTTACCCTGTTCTGAATGAACATCTACCTGGCCCTTCAGATATTCTACTCTTGAACGGATATTGGCCCAGCCGGCACCTTTATTATTTTCCGGCAAAGTTGCATCAAATCCTTTTCCATTGTCTTCTACCACGATATTTAACCGGCTATCTTCCCTTATCAGTTGCACAAATGATTCTGTTGCTGCAGCATGTTTCAGCGTATTATTTAACAACTCCTGGATAATGCGATAGATAATTATTTCTGTTGATTTATCAATCCGTACCGTCATTCCATGCGACTGGTATTTTACTGCAAGCAGTTTGGTGGCATTAATGGTATTACAGTATTCTTTCAATGCCTCATCCAGTCCGAATTTCGTCAGCATCTCCGGCATCATATTATGCGCTACCCGCCGCAGCTCCTTGATCGAAGTATCAATCATATCCAATGACCGTTCAAAGACGGCCATATTTTCGGGGGTGATAATTAAATTGTCTTTCATATTGCTTAGTGAAAATTTTACTCCTGATAATAAGCCTCCCAATCCATCATGCAAGTCTTTGGCCAGCCGGCTTCTTTCTTCCTCCTGGCCTTTAAGCATAGAATCAACGGCCACCAATTGCTTATCCTTTTCGAGTTCCCGGATACGCTGTTGCTGCAGGTCTTCCTGTTGGCGGGCCAGTTGCTGACGATGACGCAGGTTGCGGTAGATCAAAAACCCAACAGAAAGCAAAGCCACTAAAAAGGCGATCAGGATATAGTTAAGCCTTGATTTTTGTTTGAGGGAAAGCGCCTGCACTTTTTTGTCTTTCTCTAACTGGCCGATCTCTTTTTGTTTTTTCTCATTCTGGTACCGGGCTTCCACTTCGGCCACTTTTTCACTGGTCTCAGTTTTAAATAAGGAGTCGCTCACCGCAACTGTCCTGGCGTAGTATTCACTGGCTAATTTATAATTACCGGCCTTTTGTTCGATCTCGGCCCGGGTGAGGTATATCTCTTTCAGTTTGGTCCTTACGCCTACTTCGTCTCCTAGTTTTTCTGCCTGCAATATGTATTCAAGCGCCTTGCCATCCTGGTTGAGTTTATGATAGGTCACCGCAAGTACGGTACTGATCTCAGACAAGTGATATTTGTTACCCATCTGCTTTACATACGTAAGCGACTCAAGGTATTTTGCAAGGGCTGATGAAAAATCATTTTTATTAAAATAGTAATCCCCCATATTATGATAGACAGTTGCGATCTGGTCAAGGTTCTCATTCTTTATCGCCAGCGGTAATGCCCGCTCAAGCAATTCATATTCTTTTTCATGTTGCCCGAGATAACTATAGGTAGTCGATAAATTGACCAGCCCGCTAAGCAGGGAATACTCATCCCCTAATTTCTGTGCCAGGGCAATGGCTTTTTCACCGTATTCCAGCGCACGGGTATGCTCTTTTTGTTCATCGAGTAATGCATTTATGTTAGAATACAGTGTAGCCAGGTATTGCTGGTCACTACTCGTCTCCCAGATCCTTGCCGCTTTCAAATAATAGTCGATCGCTGTTGCCCTGTCTTTCTTATGCAACCAGGCGTTTCCAATATTAGCCAGCGTTCTCGCTTCCCGTACAGTGTCCTTCATTAAACTGGCAAAAAGAATACCTTGCTCAAAACTCTGGATGGCGCTATCCATTTTGTTCAGGTTGATATAGCAGATCCCCAGGTCTGTATAGGAGGATAATATTACCCGGTTATTCTTTATACGCTGGCCCAGTTCCAAAGCCTGCCTGTAGTAATCAATACTTTTTTCCGGCATTGTTTGTTCGATGGATTCTCCTATTTCCAATAGCATGATCCCTTTTGTTGAATCATTGGGTGCTGCGGCCAATTTCCGCAGGAGGCTATCCGGTAATTCCTGGGCAAAAAGACCAGTACCGCTCAATAGCTGTATCCCGAGAGTAACTAAATATGACCTGGCAGGTATCATGAACGATCAATATGAGTAACGTTCATAAAGGTTGCTATTCCTCCGCACTTAATCAAACAATCTGCGCAAAATCCCCTTTTCAGGTGATTCTTCCTGTAAAAAAAAAGAATCACTGTTTCAGGTGACTGCCCGTTGCCCGATACTTGGTTCTTTTGGTATCACAAAACTTAAACAACATGAAACACTTTATCCATCTTTCGACGATCAGTACCCGATCCTTCCTGGTTATTCTTCTCCTTGCAATAACTGCCGCCACCCATGCACAGGTACCAAGAAAGGAAGGCCGTTGCAAAGCCACTGCCGACCAGATCTATTTTGTTGCCTCCGGGCAGATGGTAATAGATGTGTCTCCGGGGAGCAACGGCGGTAATGGTTACCAGCTGAATATTCTGGGAGTCGGCGCAGATAATTTTGAAGTAGTACAGGAGCCGTATATGACAACGCTGAATGTAATACCCGGCTATACCAATGCCACTGCTGCTAAATGGCAGGTATTTTTTGCCGCCGGTATGGAACGGGTTATTTGCAGTATAAAAATGAAAAACAAATGTACCGGCGAAACGCTTACCTATCCGCTGACTGTGGGGGTAAGACTTCTTAATCAGTAAATATTTTTTAGAATGAAACAGCATATAATTTATAAAAGAACATTGTTTGCATTATTCCTGGTGATCGTATTTAGCAGTTTTGGCCAGCAGCAGATTACCCATACTGCTACAAAAGAAAATATTTCCTGCAATTATGATTGCACCCTGCTGGATATAGCTGAGCTGAATGATAATCCTTCGGCACTATTGTTTCTCAAATCATCTACAGAGCCAGGAGGAAAACCAAATCCTCATCCTGTCGGGTTCTACTATTTCAAAGGCAAATGGCATATCATCAACCTCGATCAACGGGCTGTATTAGCCGGCACAACTTTCCAGGTTGAATACCTTACCAAAGCTGATCCTACTCATTTTCAATATGAGTTCACAAAAGCGGATATACAGCGGGATGGTTCTGCCTGGATCGATCACCCGGCATTGAATAATAATCCCACAGCCCGGTTCACTACTTCGCCAAGCTGGATTCCGGAGAAGAAAGCTTTCGCTAACAGGGATGAAGCCGCAATCAGGTATGACTCATTAGGGGGCCGCTGGTCGGTAAGTAACCTGAATAAAAAGCCCATGTTTGATAGAATTAATTATAATATAGCTATCGAAGCGGCCGGCAGTAAGACCGTATCTCCACCAATCGTTACTGACAAAATTTCCTTACCTATCGGTGAAGTGGTAGTGCCGGCTAATCCCAATCCATCTAACCCTAATGCCATATCAGGCGATATTATTGTTATGCTTATGGCGGCGTCGGTGGGTAATACCAAACTACCCGGTGATAGCAAAATGACCGCCTTTCCTGATCACACCGAATTATGGGGATTTGAAATGAGCAGCAATAATCTTTCTGCGAGAAAAAATATCTATGAGCCAATCACGATCCGGCTTCATTCAGGTACAGCGATGATGATACAGCTCCTGAATGCCTATATCACCAAGCAAAGCATGACCTTTCAGATCGATGCTTTAACGGTTAATGCCAATGTTGGTAAGAACGTAGTCAATTATACCATCAAACTTTCAGGGGCATCTATCAGCAGCTACAGGCAAGTATTCCTTGAAGAACTCAGCCAGACGGGCGGTACATCAAAATTCAGGAAGACCTACGATGAGGTCAAAGTGACATTCACCCAGATCGAATTTACCAACAGCAGTGGCGCCACTGCCACCGATAATTTCTGATCGATATGAAAAAGATATTCTTCATCACATTGCTGTTCTGTTGCTCCTATCTATTTATTGGGGCGCAGGTTCCCTCCCAGGCCGAGATGGATAAACTGATAAAGCAATCGCAGGAACTGCTAAAGCAATATGGTGGCGACAGCATGGTGAACAAAGCATTGAAGACTGCAGAGGAACAACAAAAACAGATAGCCGGAGCCATAAAAAATAGTCCGAACAAGCCGGCTGTATCTTCTTACACTGATCCCGGCGCCTATGGCAATATTAACAACTGGAAATTCCCTCCAAAGAATACAAAACTGCTCGCCTCCCTTCCCAAAAAAGTATTCAACAGAACGGAGCTGGTTGCTTTCATAAACGACCTGTATATGCAACTTTCAAAAATACTTCCTGCTCCTATTGCTTCATCCGTTCAAACCATGGCTGCAAATTATAAGTATGATGCAGTTAAAATGGGAGATGCAGCTGTAATTGGCTGGTATACAGATCACCGGGAAGAGGCCCTCCTGCTAATAGTTAAAGCCGCGGCCGCAGATCCTGATGATGGACTGCTGCTTAATAATTGTGCAGCCGTTTTGAATATGAGTGGTGCTGAACAAAAAGCCATTCCCATTTTAAAATATGTTTTACAGACTTTTCCAGGCAATAGTATGGTATTGAATAACCTGGGCCAGGCTTATGCGGGTTTGGGAGAAACAGATACTGCCATGGTTTACTTCGGTCGTTGCCTGAGAATAGAACCTGAACATCCACAAGCCTGTGGTACTGCAGGATATATTGAAGAATCGAAGGGGCATATTGAAAAAGCCATTGAATATTTTGAAAAGGCTATCAAACATGGGTACAGTAAAGATGTTCAGCTGAAATTGAGAAAATTAAAAAAAGGCGGTATCCGGCATTTGGTAAGACCACGGGTAAAACTTCCTGTCTACTTCAATCTATTCAAATATGACCTGCCCGCCCAATGCATTAGCACCATTGATGCGGTTCGTGCAGAAGCGGAACATAACGCTTTTAGAAAAATGATATCGCAACAGGCGCAACAATATGGCAGCTTATACGGAGAACTGGCTCAAAAGCAAATGCAGAAAGGCATGCAGATCATGAATGCCGGCGGAGTGCGACGAAAACTAAGAAAAGACGAATTCATGGCGCAACCCTTTTTTGAACTAAGCACTATCATGGCGGGAGAAGTATTGGATGAATACAAAAAAGAATTGTCTGAGTTTCATACCATAACAGTAAAAGCATTTGATGCTGATATGAT
>JBEBIF010000168.1:0-7422 GCA_040080515.1 Chitinophagaceae bacterium
GGGCTATGTATTCCAAACACCTCATGTGCGAAGACACCGGCATCAGTTATGAAGAGCCTTCGCCCAATGCGTTTTCTTTTAATTCTCCCTATGGAGCATGCCCTGTGTGTAAAGGCCTGGGAAATATATTTACTATTGATATGGATGAAGTGCTATCCGATACATCAAAAAGTGTAAAGGAAGGAGGTATTGCACCATTAGGTGAAGAAAGAAATGCCAGTGTGTTTCAGCAGGTGGCCGCATTTGCCAGTAAGTATAAAATCAAGTTGGACAAACCGGTGAAAGACCTCCCTCAGTCGCAGCTGGATCTGCTTTTGTATGGTGATAAAAATATTAATCCTTCACTTGAAGTAGATACAGATGATGAAACAGTTCCGCATGAATATACAGGTAGTTATGAAGGCATAATACCTATGCTCAAGAGATGGTTTGCTTCATCGCACAGTACCGAGGCTTTGCGGGAGTGGGTACAGCAATTCATGACCTTAAAACCATGTACTTCCTGTAACGGTGCAAGACTGAAAAAAGAAAGCCTTTGGTTTAAAGTGAACGGAAGAAATATTGCGGAGCTGAGCAATTTAAACCTGGATAACCTGGCGGCCTGGTTTGATGGAATTGAACTGATGCTTGATAATAAGCAGAAGGCTATTGCCAAAGATGTATTAAAAGAGATCCGGGAGCGGTTACAATTTCTACTGGATGTAGGGCTTACTTATCTTACATTGTACCGCCCGTCAAAATCATTGAGTGGTGGTGAATCACAACGCATAAGACTGGCTACGCAAATCGGTTCCCAGTTGCAGGGCATCACATATATACTGGATGAACCTTCCATCGGTTTGCATCAGCGGGATAATCACCGACTGATAGATGCGTTGAAAAATCTTCGTGACATTGGTAATAGTGTGCTGGTGGTGGAGCATGACAAGGACATCATGCTGGCCGCTGACTACTTAATTGATATCGGTCCAAAGGCCGGATTTCATGGAGGAAGGATCGTAGCAGAAGGTGTGCCTGCTGATTTATTAAAACTGAATACGCTTACTTCCGGATACCTGAATGGTTATCACCAGATCGCTATTCCCAAAGAAAGGAGGCCGGGCAGCGGTAAGTTCCTGGAACTGAAAGGCGCTGGAGGAAATAACCTGCAAAATGTGGAAGTGAAATTTCCATTGGGAAAATTTATTTGTGTAACAGGTGTAAGCGGCAGTGGTAAGTCTACGCTGATCAATGAAACATTGTATCCCATACTTTCCAAACATGCGTATGGTTCCAAGATGGTTCCGCTGGAATACAGATCAGTAAAAGGGCTGGAGCATATTGATAAAGTGATTGAGATCGACCAGTCGCCTATTGGCCGGACGCCAAGAAGTAACCCTGCCACGTATTGCGGATTTTTTACAGAGATACGAACCTTGTTTGCCTCCATACCTGAAGCAAAGATCCGGGGATATAATGCAGGGCGGTTTTCTTTTAATGTAAAAAGTGGCCGCTGTGATGTGTGTGAAGGCGGAGGCATGCGGGTGATAGAAATGAATTTTCTGCCGGATGTATATGTGCATTGTGAAAAGTGCAATGGCAAACGGTATAACCGGGAAACGCTGGAGATACGATATAAAGGAAAATCAATTGCTGATATACTGGAGATGACGGTAGAAGAAGCGGTGGAGTTTTTTCAAAATGTACCATACCTCTACCGGAAGATAAAAGTGCTGGAGGAAGTGGGGCTGGGATACATCACATTAGGGCAGTCTGCGGTAACGCTAAGCGGCGGCGAAGCGCAGCGGGTAAAATTATCAACAGAGTTGTCTAAAAGAGATACGGGTAAAACATTTTATATCCTGGATGAGCCTACCACCGGCTTGCATTTTGAGGACATACAGCACTTGCTGGATGTGCTGAACAAACTGGTGGACAGGGGCAATACAGTGCTGGTGATCGAACATAATATGGATGTGATAAAAGTAGCTGATCATGTAATTGATATCGGGCCCGAAGGAGGTGATGGCGGCGGAAAAATATTATTTGAAGGAACACCGGAGGAATTGGCAAAGAATAAGGAAAGTTATACGGGGCAGTTTTTGAAAGCAGAATTAAGGAGTTAATTGGTTAATCAGTTAATTGGTTAATTAGTCCTGCTCTCCGCAAAGTCTTTTGATAGATCGAACCAGTTTTGCTTTCAGGGTTTCCCAATAAACCAATTAACTGATAAACTAATAAACAAGGACACAATGTCAATAGATGACTTAAGCGGATTACCCGAATGGGAAGATGATGACGACTTCAGGGATGAAGAAGAGGAAGGAGAAGAGTGGAAGCCCAATCCCACAAGAGATGCCTGTAAGGCGATGTATGAGCAATGGCAACAGGTGATGGTGGTGCTTACCGGGGCACTTGATTCGATGAAAACAGATACGGGTGAAGACAGCTTTCCGGCTTCTTATTGGGAAGAGCATAAGGGAATGTTGCTCGGCGATGCGTACCAGGTGGCTGTAAAGATCAAAAGTTCGGAAGCTGGTTTGTATATGATACGGATGGAAAATGCATCCATTATCCGGAAGAATGCACAGTTCATCAAATCTTCCATGCTTACGATGATAGCAGAAGGCGCTATTGAAGAAGCCCATGGCAGGGTGATAAGAGAAGAGATCGATAAATTCAGGATGCTGTTCCGCCATTGGGTCAGCACTTTTGAAAGGGATGAGTTTGAAGATGAATGGGGATTGTTTTAAGTCCGGGTATAAAAAAATAACCCCGCTGAAGTTTGCAGCGGGGTTATTTTTTGAAAATAAATTATTATTTCACTTTGTCATCGATGCTTTTTGGAACTTTTACCACGCCTAACAGGAGCAAAAGGCCAATAGCACCGGCTGCTAAGCCAAGGAAAAGGCCAATACCAGGAGAAGCTTTTACCATACCCCCGTATTTTCCACCACCAACGGAAAAAATCCTGATAAGGTAAATAGCAGCTCCGCCAGCCATAGCGCCGAAACCACCAAGGGCCAGTTTTTTACCCATGTCATCAAAGGATTTTAATTTGTCGCCCATAAAACAAGCAGCAGCAACGAGGCCAATACCTACCAGTACTAGCAGTCCCCAGCTGCCAAATCCATTTTTGGAGGCGCCAATTCCAAATCCGCCGACGGCCTTTATACTAAACCAGGGTAAGATCATTGATATTAAAGCCACAGCGGCTAAGATCAGCGAATAAAGTTTCGATTTGTGAAAGCCTAGATTGTCCATAAATAGTTTGGTTGATTTGGTTTTACCTACTCGTATGGCTTTTCGGTATTCGCCCCCGATTTTAGAAGGTTCAGGTCTCCCTAAAAATTAAGCTGTGGCTAATATAAGACAGTTTTTTAAAAACAAACCGGGGAGGCATATTTTTTTTTAAACTGGTTAGTAACAATGTGTTAGAAGACAGGAGGATGAGCTGGGAAAAAAAACCCGTAAGTAAAGGCAGGAAGTGATTGTAGAAATCTATAACAGGGGGCCAGCATTATTGTGGTTTTTCACCCGGATACCGGATTAAAACAATTTTCCTGCCCATACGGGTTGTTTTTAGTTATGACAATTAAAAGAACTCGGGGTTGGGTTTCGTTCAACTTTTTTAAAGCCCATAAGCGAGGCAGAGAGTATTTAATAAAATTGCATACAAATGAGAGTACCAATAGAGAACGGATTAGGTTTCTTCAACCAGGGTATCAGATTTTATTAAGCTCCCTGCCGCTTATGGACACGGCATACTATAATTAGTTCTTACCGGATCTCAAACTTTCCGGTTGCGGTTTCCTGGTCCTCACTAAAGACACGGTACACATAAGTACCTTTCTTTAATCCGGAAACCCGGTAATGGTCTTTTGATTTCATCTTGTACTGCTGCACCAGGGTGCCATTTACATCGAATACAAAAAAGGATATCTCTTTGCCGTCATTTTCTTTGGCTATCACATGCATCTCCCGCTTGATGACGTCCGGATAAATTTTTACAGCATTATTATTAAGCGAAACAAATGAAGCCGCTTTGTTCTTTGCTTTTTTGGCCGGCTTTTTATCATCTGCCGGATCCTCGCTTTTCGAAATGTTCAGTTTAGACACTGGTTTTACTTCCGCATAGGAAGTATGGCCCAGCACACTGCAACAAATAAATGCAGCAGCCATAGCTTTGATAGGGGTAAATTTTGGTTTCATTAGTGGTTCGGATTTATTTTTGTGATTAATAAAAGACAGGGCATTTTAACTGCTTGGTGGAAGCATTGTTATTAATTCTCCATCCAAGACGGATGATACTGGAAAAAAAGGCGTCATTCTCTTTTGGATCTCCCCGCTCTGCAAACTCCTGGTATGTTGGGTACGAGGTAGGGAATGAATATGTTCCCCGGAAATACAGCCTTCTGGCCATTTCTGCCTGGGCAGGAGATAAATAAGTATCAAAGTAAATAGGATCGATATAGTAATCATGACTCACATCATCCACATAGTCAGTAAAGAGTTTACGGTGCAATATTTCGAGGCCGATATACATATTCTCTTTTAAATAGTATTTGACGCCAAAACCGATCAGCAGGTTTTTTTGAGTGAGTTTGTAAGGCTTACTGTCGGGATATTCAGCAAAGCCCTGACCTTCCAGTCTTAATGGAGCTGTTTTTACCCAACTGCCATCCACATCTTTTGTTTCAGGATTGAAATTATATATACCTATTCCACCAACAATATAAGGGCGGAACTTTCCCTGCAGGCCATCATATTTTTCCAGGAAATAAGTCGGGTATAGTTCAATACCGACGTACGCTTCTTTGATCTTTGAACGGAAATTTAATCCTCTTTCCCTTCTGTCCATTTCTGCACCACCTTTGGCGGGAGCCTGGGCATCATCTCCTTCTACATAGCCAAGGTTGCCGGCAAGGCGAAGACCAAACCATTCGGTTGGATAATAGTTAATGTATAAGCCTTTGTTCAGTTTTGTCAGTGGCAGGTCAAGGTCTTTAATAAAGGTCTTACCTACACCGGCACTACCGCCCAGGTCACCTAAAAAAAACATAGGGCCAAGGCCAAGGCCAATTTCAAATTTACCGTCGCCGGTACTGATTGATTGGGAGCTGCTCTGTAAAGAATATAACGTTAACAGGCAGATTAGCACGGACAGCCGTACTGTGGGTACACTAGTTCTCATTGGTATCAGATTTCTGGTTTTTCTACTATTGGATTTCGGGATTAAAAGTAGAAAAAGAAAAAAGCAAGCAGTAACATTAACCGGTATTTTTTCAATTATACCAGTACGAAAAGTTGTTCTACTAAGTGATTCTACGAAAATATACTATGCCAGCAGCATTTTGATGTGTTCAATACCATCTTCCAGGTAAGTGTCACTTACAGGTGCAAAACCAAGCGAAGAGTAAAATTTGAGAAGATATAATTGGGCACCAATTTTAATAGGGAGATCACCAAACAGCCGCCGGGTCTCTTCAATATTTTTTTCCATAAGCATACGGCCGGTACCTGTACCTCTTACCGATGGTGACGTTACCACCCTGCCGATAGAAGGGATATCATATATCTCTCCCGGGGGAACCAAACGGCTGGTGGCAATAAGCTTTGAATGCTGCCAGCCCATAACGTGATAGCAGGTCTGATCTTTATCATCAAGGTCCTGGTATGCACAATGCTGTTCCACTACAAACACTTCATTTCTTAGTTGCAGGATGGCATACAATTCTTCCGGAGTCAATGTGCTGAATTTCTTTACTTCCCAGGTGATATTCATGTTGCAAATTTAATGGACCGGATGAGGAATCCGTAGAGAATCTGCAGCTGTGATCAGTAATTATATTTGTCTTTCCACAGGCCCTTTAAAAACTTTCGCAGCTCTTCTTCCCTTGCATTTTTTCCTGGTGTGAAAAATGGGGTACCAGACAATTCTTTTGGCAAGTATTCCTGTGGCGAAAAATTATTTTCATAGCTATGGGAATATTCATAGCCTTTGCCATAGTCCAGGTTTTTCATCAGTTTGGTAGGTGCATTGCGGATATGCAGCGGCACCGGCAGGTCGCCATATTTTTTTACGGCTTCGAGTGCTGCACCGATAGCAGCCACCGCAGCATTACTTTTTGGTGATGCAGCCAGGTAGGTAGCACATTGAGAAAGAATGATACCCGCTTCAGGATGCCCGATCTTGTTGACTGCCTCAAATGCTGCATTGGCCAGTACGAGTGCCGTGGGGTTGGCATTACCTATATCTTCACTGGCGAGGATAACGAGACGGCGGGCAATAAATTTTACATCTTCTCCGCCTTCTATCATCCTGGCCAGCCAGTATACCGCCGCATTCGGGTCACTGCCCCGGATTGATTTTATAAAAGCAGAGATGATATCATAATGCTGCTCACCGGACTTGTCATAGAGAGCAATTCTTTTTTGCGCCACTTCCATTACATACTTATCGGTAACTACTACTTCCAGTCCTGAGGCATCACAAACAATCTCCAGCAGGTTAAGCAATTTTCTGCCATCGCCACCGGCAATATTTAATAACGCAGCAGTTTCTTTAAGTTCGATCTTTTTCTTTTTCAGAAATTCATCTTTCTCAATGGCAGTGTGTAAAAGGCGGATGAGTTGGGTATCATCCAGGGGTTTCAGCACATACACGAGGCAGCGGCTGAGCAAGGCGCTGTTTACTTCAAAAGATGGGTTTTCTGTTGTGGCACCTATAAGGGTGATGATCCCTTTTTCCACAGCGCCAAGCAGTGCGTCCTGCTGCCCTTTATTGAACCGGTGTATCTCATCTATAAATAATACAGGGCTGTTTTGTGTTTTAGCTGTTTCTATAATTTCCCTTACTTCTTTTACTCCGGCACTTACGGCACTAAGCTGGAAGAAAGGGACCTTTAAGGTGTGTGCTATTATATTAGCTATGGTCGTCTTTCCCGTTCCGGGAGGTCCCCAGAAAATAATGGAAGGCACTTTCCCATTTTCAATAGCGGTTCGTAAAATGCTTCCTTTACCGGCCAGGTGCTCCTGCCCCTGCAAATCGTCCAGCTTTTGGGGACGTATACGTTCTGCTAAAGGCACACTTTGGTTCATGCATTGAAAATAATGAAAAGCACCTTGCCTTGGCAGGCTGTTCAAAAAAACAACCCCTTGAAAGGGGTCGTTGTAGGTTATCTGCTTATAACCATGAGCATGAAAATTAAAATTAACCAGCGGGGATCATTTTAGGGGACCCCATTTAGTATTCGCTTGATTTTCTGAGTATCCGCTATGTTACATTAGTAAAAAAACTAATTTAAGCCCCCGGATGGGGCTCAATGCAAGCATTTTTATACCCGGTTGCTGGAAGATCTGTTCAGGATACTTGTAAATATGCAATAAATAAAAGGGCCTTACCCGGTCCATTTAAGAAAAAATTGAAACAGTAGTTTGCAC
>JBEBIF010000642.1:0-1555 GCA_040080515.1 Chitinophagaceae bacterium
GTCTGTCGTACCGGTTAAATTGTCGGGGAGCAAAGTTTCTGTTCTCATCACGACGAACATTGGGACGATAGACATTCACTTCATTGTTCCGGAACGTTGTTCTGCCAGGGTTGTAGCTGTCACGCAAGCGAACAGGGTTTATCCTTCCGATATACCTTTCAGCTTCAAAACGACGGGGGCCTGATCTGAAACCGTAATTACCACCGTAATTGTAGTTATTGATAATAATTGTCGTTTGATGAATGATGGTCACGTTCCTTCTGCGGTCAATACAATAATCAAAGAGGCGGGGTGAAGTTATATAGCGTCGGGGAGCAAAACACCAGTAATTGTCAGGAGGTGAGTAGCCACCAATATTAAAGTTGACGCTGATATTGATACCCGGTCTTATTGGTGCCCATCCATAATAGTCGCCGCCATCTCTCCAGGCTACCCAGGCTGGTGACCATTCGTAACCCGGAACCCAGAACCATCCATAGTCGTTATCTTCTTCCCAGCGGCCGTAGTGAAATGGGGCCCAACCCCAGTCGTAATCAGACACCCACATCCATTCATAATCTTCTGTCCAAACCCAATGCCCGTTCGTGCTGTAAGGGCGAAAATCGGGACCGGCATCCGGCACCCACACATAGCCATAGTTGGGGTAATCCACCCATTGGCCGTGCGGGCTAAGTTCATCGTAAAAGGTTTGGTAAGAGACATCCCGGTCGTTGTCATATTGCTGAGCCGAGGCCGTGTTGCGAAGAGAACTGCCAAGCACCAGTAGCAATGCAAAGGCAGAGACTTTCAAGATACGTTTCATGGTGATACTTTTTTTTGAGTAATAAATAGAAGCATAAGAAAATTGTTTTGTGGTTTTCCTCTTTTATTACGCTACCATATGACGCTATAATTATGCCGAAAGGACCGGAGGTTTATTCCTGCAGCCACGTTTTAGCAAAATATTGTATCAACCGTTAAATAAAAAAGGCTGTTCGTTGGAACAGCCAATTTTACCTGGTACCTATATTACTCAGGCGTTATCAAATCTTTTTTGCACCACTTTCCAATCCACCACATTCCACCAGGCATTGATATAATCCGGGCGACGGTTCTGGTATTTGAGATAATAAGCATGCTCCCATACATCCAGCCCGAGTAATGGTGTTCCTTTTAAGTCGCCAATATCCATTAACGGGTTATCCTGGTTGGGAGTTGATCCCACTATAAGTTTTTTATCGGCCATCATCACCAACCAGGCCCAGCCACTGCCGAAGCGGTTCTTACCGGCATCCGTAAACTGAGTTTTGAAGGCTTCAAAAGAACCAAAATCTTTTGTAATGGCACTCATCATGGCTGCCGGCGGATTGTTTGATTCCGGCGGTGTACTCATACTTTTCCAGAAAAATTCATGGTTATAATGTCCGCCGCCATTGTTCCGCATTTTGGCAGAATACTTTGATATCTTACCCAGCAGGGAAGTAAGCGGAACGCTGGTTGTATCCACTCCTTCAGCCGAAGTGGCATCAGCCAGGTTCTTAGCGTAAGCAGCCGCATGTTTGGAGTAGTGTATCTC
>JBEBIF010000643.1:0-1554 GCA_040080515.1 Chitinophagaceae bacterium
GTCAATGCCAGCCATATCAACAACACCGATCTCACCGCCGCCAATGTGGTTTTGAATCTTCCCTGCTATTACGATACCGGCGCGGACACAACGGCGGTGACGGTTACCGGCTATACCACCGGCGCCAACAACTACATCAAAATCTACACGCCGAATAACACCACAACCGAAGCCAACACTAGCCAGCGGCATAGCGGGAAGTGGGATGAGGGGAAGTATAGAATGACCATCCCTGCAATAGGCAATATCAGTATGATTAATATATTGGAAAATTTTGTACGCATTGAAGGGTTACAAATTTATAACCCAAATTTAACAGTTGATTATGTATGTGCTATTAGTGTTGATAGTAGTGTCACTAATGGCGACATTAGGATCAGCAAAAATATCCTCAGAGGCAATAATGATGTGGATTGGTGGGATGGAGGAATTGTAATTTCAGGCAGCGCAGTAACTTATATTTGGAATAATATTCTGTACGATTGGGGCGGAGGTGGATTCATAGCTATTGAAATTTCAATAGGAGGTCCAACCTATATTTACAATAATACAATTCAAAATTGCTTAGAGGGAATTGCAGTTATTGGTAGTGCTGCTGTTGCAAAAAATAATATTGTAAAAGGTTCTGGCGATACTAATGCTTATAGTGGAATTTTCGGTTCAGGCACTGATTATAATGCTACAGACGGAACGGATGATATTGGGGAAGGGACACATAATAGAATTTCTCAAACTTTCACTTTCGCCGACGAAGCCAATGATGACTTTCATCTCGCTCTTTCCGACCTCGGAGCCAGGGGTTATGGTTTAAGCCAATATAGCGATGCTAATTTACCAGTAACTAATGATATTGATGGAAATTATAGAAGGCCAAACGGAGAAGTAACTGACATCGGAGCCGATGAGGATATAGATTCTCTGGACGGAGACGATGTGAGAATTTCCGAAATCAAACAATCGGGAGCCCGATATTCAACTTTAAGCAGTTGGGAAGCAGACCGCGACGGAGTCATCACTTCCTATTATCCGGAAGTTGCACAAATAGACGGCGCCTGGACTTCCGCTGACACCACCGCTGTTACCATAGACGGCTGGACAACCGACGCCGCTCATTACATCAAAATCTACACCACTGCCGCGGCCCGGCACGATGGGAAGTGGAATGAGGGGAAGTATAGGTTGGAGTTAAGTGGATGGGGTGGCGGTACTGTGCTTGCAATTGCAGGAGCTCAGAATGTGATTATTAGTGGTCTTCAGTTTAGTGCTGTTTTTGCAGGATATGCTCCATATATTGTTTCTCTTGAAACTCCAGCAAGTTTCGAAATTAATAATTCAATAATAAAAGGAAGTGGCCCCGGCACTGGAGTTAGCATAAATATATCGCAGGCTTCGGCTGGAAGTACAGTAAAAATCTATAATAATATAGTGTATACGTCATTAACTTACGGTATATATTTATATTATGGAAACGGCAGCACTGATTATGTTTACAATAACACAGTCTTAAATGCCACATATGGCATAATGAGGATAGGTGATGGAACGGCAATTCTC
>JBEBIF010000169.1:0-7392 GCA_040080515.1 Chitinophagaceae bacterium
GGGCTGATCCTAAAGAATGAGATCAGGGGTATTACGGAACTGCATGAGGACAATGAGCATGTTTATGTAAAAGCAGGAGCAGGAGAGAACTGGCACCAGTTTGTGCTATACTGTATCCAGCGCAATTGGGCAGGAATTGAAAACCTTTCATTGATACCCGGAAATGTTGGTGCATCCCCCATGCAAAATATCGGGGCCTATGGGGTGGAGATCGATGATGTGTTCTGGGACCTGGAGGCCTGGCATATTAAGGATAAGAAAAAGGTCATTTTTACCCGCAGCGATTGTGAATTTGGTTATCGGGAAAGTGTGTTCAAAAAGAAATATAAAGATCAGTTTATTATCCTGAATGTAACGTACCAGCTAAAAAAGAAACACCGGTTTAATACCAGCTATGGTGCCATAGAACAGGAGTTGGAGAAAATGGGCATAACAGAACTTTCTATAAAGGCTATTTCAGATGCCGTCATCAATATCCGAACTTCCAAATTGCCCGATCCTTCTGAAACCGGCAATGCTGGTAGTTTTTTTAAGAACCCTACTGTGTCAAAAGAAAAATTCCAAATTTTAAATTCCAAATTCCAGGGCATTGTTGGTCATGAGAATATTGATGGTTCAGTAAAGCTGGCTGCCGGATGGATGATAGAGCAATGCCATTGGAAAGGTGTTCGCCGCGGCGATGCAGGTTGTCATGCTAAACAAGCATTGGTATTGGTAAACTACGGCCATGCTACCGGCAAAGAAATCTATAACCTCAGTGAAGAGATATTGCAAAGTGTAAAAGAAAAATTTGGGATTACTCTCGAGCGGGAGGTCAATATACTATAAATGCTTTACCCGGTAAACGAATTAACCAGTTAACCAATAAACCAACCAACCCTCTACGCTTCTTCATCAAATTCAAAATCCTTTTCCTCAAAATTCATCATACTGCCCACCAGGTCTTTAAACTCCACTTTTGTTTCAAACATTTTTTTGCTGATGAGTGAATAAGATGCAAGTCCGTGCAATACAAATTCCATCAGCAATGCCGCCCCTTCATTATTTGCTTTAGGGAAATATTTTTTTACCAATGCATGAAGCCCGTCGACTTTATACAGCAGTAGTATTTTGTCTTTGTCGGAGGTATTGAATGATATGTTCAGATTATTGCCTTTGTCAAACCAGCTGGTAATGGAGCGGTATGGATTTTCATCCGGCTTTTCTTCCTGTGATGGTTTACCGGTATTCCTTCTTTTCTTCAGTGTATCCGGGTTAGGGAAATACTGAACGAATTGTGTACGGATCGCTTTTTCCACCAGGTTCATGGCGACCTGGTAAGGTCCTTCCTGTTCACCTTCATATACCAATTCCACTTTACCCGTTATGGATGGGATGATACCCACGAGGTCATTCATCCACACCTGTGTTTGTGTTTCATTATTGATGATGGCCCTGCGCTCAGCTGCACTTACTGCATTTTCAAAAGCAGAAATGGATAGCCGGGCACTTACACCGCTTTTCTTGTCCACCAGTTCACTGCTTCTTGCTTCAAAAGCTATTTGTTCGATCAGCCGTTTCACCAGGTCGCTTACTTGTACCCGGGCACTTTGTTCCGAACTTATTTCTGCTTCCTGTTCTGTAATTTCCAGGGCATTCTCCAGCGATTTTGGATAGTGTGTGAGTATCTGGCTTTCAATACGGTCTTTTAAAGGTGTTACAATTGAACCCCGGTTGGTATAGTCTTCAGGGTTGGCCGTAAATACAAATAAGATATCCAATGGCAGCCGCAATTTGAATCCACGTATCTGCACATCACCTTCTTCCAGGATGTTGAATAGTGCTACCTGTATCCTTGCCTGCAGGTCGGGCAGTTCATTGATGACAAAAATGCCCCGGTTACTTCTTGGTATGATGCCATAGTGCAGTACCCGTTCATCTGCAAAACTTAGTTTCAGGTTAGCGGCTTTTATGGGATCGATATCTCCGATCAGGTCGGCCACACTTACATCAGGTGTAGCCAGTTTTTCGCCATAGCGTTCGCTGCGGTGTATCCAGTGAATGGGTGTTTCATCTCCATGTGTGGCAATTTCTTCGTGTGCAAATTTGGAAACGGGGTGAATGGGATCATCATTAATATCACTTCCTGCTACTGATGGGATGTATTCATCCAGCAATTCGGTCATCTGCCGGGCCATTCTTGTTTTGGCCTGTCCCCGCAATCCGAGAAACAGGATATTGTGTTTACTCAGCAATGCTCTTTCCACATCGGGTATCACCGTGTCTTCATAACCAACGATACCGGAAAAAGTGGGTTCCTTATTTTGCAGCTTAGCGATCAGGTTCTGCCGTATCTCTTCTTTGATGCTTTTGGGTTGATAGCCGCTTGCTCTTAATTCGCCGAGGGTTTTAATTTTATTGATGTTCATCGTTTTTCTTTGATTACCGGGTTATAACCCGATGTTATTTATATTAAACTCCTTCAGGGTTGGGTGCAGCCACCGGGGTCTTACCGATATTTTCGCCCTTTGGGAAAGGAACCCTTAGTAGTACTTACTTCTTTCAGGTTCTTAGTATCTAAAAAGACGGATTGGCCTAAGTTCCCCCTTCGGGGGACAGGGGGCTGTCAATACACCGTCTTCCTCTTCCCGCTTTCAAAATCCTTAAATATAAAAGCACCCAACTTATCCAATGATGCAAAGAAGGCCTTCCCATTATTCGTTTCGGTAAACTCCTGTACAAAACGTTGTAAATATGGATCGGTGGCGATCATGAACGTGGTAATAGGTATCTTCAGCTTCTTGCACTGTGCTGCTAAATTGATACAACGGTTCACTACCTTCCTGTCCAATCCAAAACTGTTCTTATAATATCGTTTTCCGATCTTTAAACAGGTAGGCTTGCCATCGGTGATCATGAATATCTGTTTGTTCGGATTCTTTCTTCTTCTTAAAATATCCATGGCCAGCTCTAAACCGGCGACTGTGTTGGTATGGTAAGGCCCCACCTGCAGATAGGGCAGGTCTTTTACTTCTATCGGCCAGGCATCATTGCCAAACACAACGATATCAAGGGTATCTTTCGGGTATCTTGTTTTGATCAGTTCACTCAGCGCCATCGCCACTTTTTTAGCCGGGGTGATCCGGTCTTCACCATATAATATCATGGAGTGGGAGATGTCGATCATCAGCACGGTTGAGGTTTGTGCTTTAAAATCTGTTTCCCTGATGCTCAGGTCATCTTCCTGCATTTTGAAACTGTCAATGCCATGATTGATCTGCGCATTGCGGATGCTTTCGGTAAAATCAATTTGCTCCAGCATATCGCCAAATTGAAATTGCCGGGTATCCGGATTCAGTTCATCGCCCTGTCCCGGTTTAAAACTATGATGATCACCCTGCTTCGTTTTTTTCAGTTTGCCAAAAATTTCCTCCAGGCTTCTTTTCCGGATGCCCTGCTCTGTTTTTGGGGTGATCCGTATTTCTCCCTGTTCATTTTTATCAGACAGGTAGCCCTTTTCTTTTAATTCATCTATAAAATCACCCATGCCATATTCATCATCGGTAAGCTGGTATTTTTTGTCCAGTTCATTCATCCATTGCATGGCCTCGCTTACATCACCGCTGGTGTAGGTAAGCAGTTGCATGAAGAGGTCGAGCAGTTGATCAAACCTGCCTTTGCCTTCGCTGTCCGCATCAAATTTGGTGAAATGAAATCCTTGCATTGGATGTACAATTTACGACAAATACTTTGCCATCGTTTCAGCTATACAACAACTTAATACAGGATTGGTTTAAAAAGGAAAACCCTCCTTGCGGGAGGGCTTTCCTGTATCTTGACAAAGATCATCACGGTTGTTTATTGGGAGTATTTCCTTTCAAACTATCCGGTTTGGTATTGTCGATAGTAGGCGTGCCTTCAGTGGTCTTGGGTTGTGTTTGCGGGGCATATTTTTTCTCTACGGCATCCAGCACCATCAGCATTGCCTCATTGATCGGCGCTTCTGATCGTTCAAACCCGCCAAAATATTCCTGCCTTGAATCCCGGATATAATTATAGTATTTCTGCTGCTGCTCCAGGTCTTTCCGGATAGCCAATCTTACCTTCTCGGCCAGTTCTGTTTTACCAGATTTATAACAGGCTTCCAGGTAGATCAGGCCGGTTTGATTATGGCTGTTATAGCGGCTGGTCATACCATACGGTAAGTTCTCCGGGTTAATGCCAGCTTCTGCTTTATCTATCAGTTTTTTTGCATCATCCAGTCGTCCGGCATCTGCCAGGTTTCCGGCGGCTTCACCAAATAAGGCTCTCAGGTTGAGCATGTGACGGCGGTTTTCTTCATCAAAATAGACGTCTTTTTTATTGGCACCTCCAAATTCAAATTTGGTCAGCAGGGTGTTGAGCATAAAATCACTGTTGTTATCCCTTATCTGGGTGCCACCAATTCTTAACTGCCGGAGTGCCTGGTCCGTTATCCAGTTTTGTTGCGGGTATTTATTGAGTACCGGTACCAGTCTATAGGAGAGTCCGTCTTTCCGGATATACTGACTGAATCCTAATTCGCCGATCGGTGCGGTAAAGTAAATCGGCCGCTTCCATCCATTGGCAGCATTACTGGCAATGATATTAAAGATGATCAGGTCATTCCTCGCTATACCGGAATTTAGTTTGCTTTGTGGAATTTCAAAGCGCAGCTCACTTACCACACTGTCCGTGGCATTTACTACGCCATACTTTTTTGCCAGCTCAATATTTACCGGCACTTTGAATTTTGACACAGGGAAGCTACCAAAGCCCACATCACGGCCTGTTTCCGGATCCAGGTTTACTTTGCCCAGTACGGTTTTCATTACTTCATACAAGTCATAGAACTGGTTAGGGTCACCTTGCTGCCTGTAGCGGAGATATTCCCTGTTATGGCCTTCAATTTGTTCCGGGGTCCAGAGCACATCAACAGAATCCGCATCATTTACTTTATAACGAAGCTGGTTGATGTACCAGTCAATACCGAGCAGGCTGTTGTTGATCACACGGATATCTTTACGAACACCTTCCACTTCCTGTGCGTACCACAATGGATATGTATCATTATCACCAAAAGTGAATATAATGGCATTGGGGGCACAGCTTTCCAGGTAGTCCTTCGCAATGTCGGGGGCTGTGGTCTTATTACTCCGGTCGTGGTCATCCCAAACCTGCTGCGCCATCAGCAGGGGTGTGATGATACAAAAAGCAGCGGTGGCAATATTCAGCACCTTTGCATTCTTACCATCGGAAGAAATGGATCTTAATATGAAAGTAGCAGCAGATGTAACGATAGCAAACAGCGCTGTTACATAGATGCCTGTCATCAGCGCATCACCAAATGTTCCGGGCATGGAACTCATCATTGTAACGATAAAGGTGAGGATGCCTCCATAGATCAAAGTATTCTGAAAAGTAAGCTGGTCTGCTTTTTCTTTGGCCAGCCGTACCAATGC
Source organism: Chitinophagaceae bacterium (assembly GCA_040080515.1). GTDB lineage: Bacteria > Bacteroidota > Bacteroidia > Chitinophagales > Chitinophagaceae > JJ008. The sequence goes on from JBEBIF010000169.1 coordinate 5,460, forward strand.
CACTACCGACAGACCGATCCAGAGTGCAAAGGCATAGAAGGAACCTACAAATGCATAGTCCCTTTCACGGGGCTGGTTGCCCGGTGAATTCAGGTAGATGACCACCGCCAAACCGGTAAAGAAGAATAGCAGGAAACTGACGATCCAGTCTTTCCGGTTTCGTATAAACTGGTACACACAACCAATAATACCCAGTATAAAGGGCAGCAGGTATAGTTTATTGGTGGCTTTGTTATGTTTAATACTGTCGGGTAGCTGAGATTGATCTCCCAACCGCTTGTTATCAATAAAAGATATGCCACTGATCCAGTTGCCATCCCGTTTATTGCCGAGGCCCTGCAAATCATTTTGCCGGCCTGAAAAATTCCACATAAAGTAACGCCAGTACATCAACCCCATCTGGTAGGTAAAGAACCAGTTTACGTTATCGCTGTAAGTGGGTGCTTCAAACCGCCCGGTTTGCTGGTCCTGTGCCAGGTTCAGCCATTCGGCATAAAAATCTGCATGGAACTGATCATTACTGGAATCCCATACCCGCGGGAATAATTGCTTTACATCGCTTTTATAATTGTACGATTGCTTTCTGCCAATTGGGATATATTTTTTATCTCCTTTTACATAAACCATTTCACCTTCGTTCAGCGGTTTTTCCTCAACAAGGTCATCGGGTGGGTTGGCTGCAAAATGGGGTCCGTAGATCAATGGGGCCTCACCATATTGTTCACGGCTGAGGTAATAAACAAGGTTAATAGGGTTGTCTACATTGTTCATGTCGACCGAAGGGTTGGCATTGGAACGTATCATCGTGGTGAAATACATAAAGTATCCCAGCATTATAAATGCGTAGCACCAGAGTGAAAGCTTCAATATTTTAACGGCTCCCGGCTTCAGAAAATATCCAAGACCTGCTATAATACCGATAAGTAAGAATTTCATGATCTTAAAACCGCCTGCGCCAATACTGATGATGAACGGCAGCATGGACAACGCCAGGAACAACACAAAAAAGATGATGATCTTTGGTTTGGTCGTATTATTTTCTTTGAAACTCAATGCCCAGATGATCAGTGCCGCCAATGCCAGGAAATAAATGGCAAAGCCGGAAAAGAACGGCATTCCTAATTTGTTGACAAAGATCACATCAAATATACCGGCAGCCTTCATGGAGTATTGAATAACTCCCAGCTGCACCACACCGGTAACCAGGCACCCGATCACAAAAGCCCAGATAGAACCTTTGGTGGTAACGGCATAGCGGCGATAATAATAGATCATTACGGCAGCAGGAATACACAAGAGGTTCAATAAGTGAACACCGATCGACAATCCCATCATAAAGAAAAAGAAAACGATCCAACGGTCGCTCCGGGCTTTTGCATGCTGATCTGTACCGGCTTTTTCATCGGCATGCTCCCATTTTAGCATTACCCAAAATACCAGTGCGGTAAAGAAGGAGGATAAGGCATACACCTCGCCTTCTACAGCACTGAACCAGAACGAATCACTGAAAGTGTATGCTAAAGCACCCACGACACCGGCGGCCATAGTGGTGAACAGCTGATTTTTATCTAATGCTTCACCAACACCTACAAACATTTTGCGGGCAAAATGGGTAATACTCCAGAAAAGGAACAGGATAGTAGCGGCACTTGCCAGGGCACTCATAAAGTTTACAGCGCTGGCGGCTGTGTGTCCATTATCACCAAAAAGGATGATAAAGAAACGGCCGAGCAACACAAATAACGGGGCGCCGGGAGGGTGGGGCAATTGCAATCCTTTAGCACTGGCAATAAACTCGCCGGTATCCCACAAACTGCCTCTCGCTTCACGGGTAAGAAAATAGGTGGCCATTGCGATAAGAAATATGACCCATCCCGTAATGTTATTGACTTTTTTGAAGTTCATAATTGCTTGATTTTGATAGCTGCCCATC
>JBEBIF010000644.1:0-1549 GCA_040080515.1 Chitinophagaceae bacterium
GCCTTCATTATTAGGAGTGAAAATGATAGAGTCCTGCCGGCCGCTAACCACATTCGGAACAAACTTGTGATAGGTGAGTAAGCCACCGAATTTCAATTTATGATTGGGCAGTGGGTAATAATCAAAATCTGTTTTAAAGGTCACATCACGGATACCTGATGAAAGTCCTATTTCAAAACTTTCCTGTTGTGCTGTAAACTTAAAGTTGTAATCATTATATACCAATGTGGCATTAGAAAACAGCCGCCGGTTGAACACATGGTTCCAGCGTAAGGTACCGGTGGCATTTCCCCATGGGATATTGGTTTTAAAAGAACGTTTGGCATTATTGAAATCAAAAACATCTCTCCCAAAATAGCCGCTTAGGTACAGCCTGTCTTTTTCAGAGAACCGGTAATTGATCTTGGCATTCACATCATAGAAATAATAACCGGACCCGTAAAAGGCGCTTGATTTCTTAATGCCCGGCTTTACCAGGGCATCAATATAGGTTCTGCGGGCAGAGAGAATAAAAGAAGCTTTATTCTTTTTAATAGGGCCCTGTATAGAAAACCTGGAAGCGATAAGCCCGATACCTCCGTCTATTTGTAATTTGTTCATGTTGCCATCTTTCATGGCCACATCCACCACCGAAGAAAGACGGCCTCCGTATTGTGCAGGCATACCACCTTTTATCAGCGATACATTTTTAATCGCATCAGAATTAAAAATGGAAAAGAAACCAAACAGGTGCCCGGTATTATACACCACGGCATCATCGAGCATAATGAGATTTTGATCTGGTCCGCCACCCCGCACATAAAAACCGGCGTTGCCTTCCCCGGCATTTCGAACTCCGGGAAGCAGCTGAATGGCTTTCAGCAGGTCCACTTCACCCATAAAAGCGGGAATATTGCGGATCTGGCTCATCGAAAGATCCACTTTACCCATTTGTGCATTCTTCACATTACCATCACGCCGTTTGCTGTACACTACAACTTCACTAATGGCGGCAGACCGGGAGACGAGGTCAAAATTGTAGGCCAGGTTGCTGTCTAAATTTACCGAAAGGGATTTACCAAGATAGGTAACATGAGAAACATTGATGGTGTATGTCCCTTTTTCCAGTGTAATGGAATAAAATCCGTACTGGTTGCTCATGACCCCTTTGGCTTGTCCGCCGGGCAGCATTAATGATACTGTAGCTCCGATGATGGATTCACCGGAAAGGCTGTCTTTTACATAGCCATTTAAAACGACACGTTCCGTTTTGTCGGGTACTTTTTGTGCGGCGGCTGCAAACACAAACACTATTAAAAAAACACTGCCTATGAATTTTTTCATGAATAAGGGTAACAATCCATTTATTTTTTTGTTTGATCTGGTCCGTTCTTTATGGTAGTGTCTGCTGGTACATGGTCGATCTTATCTTTTACCTCCGTGCAATTTTCGGGGCCGTAAGGATTTATCTCTTGTTCCGTTTTGCTCAGCCAGTTGCCGGGTCTGCCATCGCCAAAAGCGGTGCTGCATTCCAGCCAGTATAATTTGGCCAGGTCGTAACGGGCCGTAC
>JBEBIF010000645.1:0-1547 GCA_040080515.1 Chitinophagaceae bacterium
CCACCACCTAATTCAAAAATCTCCAGGTAGTTGTCACCCGGACGGTTACGTAAATTCCACTGGTTTACACCGGCATTACCGAACCGAATGGCAGCATCACCAGACGCAGCATTGATATCCAATACAGAGAATCCCGCAGTAGAACTAATGCTGATACCGGTAGCACCGCCATGAGAAACAGTAAAGCGATGAGTTGGAGTGGTAGTTCCAAGACCAACATTTGTTCCGTCATCCCAAAGCAATGAATTAGTGATGTCAGGAACAGTAGCAAATTTTGTTATGAAATTCGATCCTGTCGGACCAGTAGCAGACACTACCCCAGATGCAGATGCAGGCTGCCAAGTGGCATTACCAGCCGCATCGGAAGTAAGTAAACGGTTCACCCCTTCGTTGATACCAGTGAATTGCACACCACCAACAGTTTGCAATGCTTTTGGAGCGCCATTAGTACTTGCAATACGTAAACCAAAACCAGTACCAGCCACATTGATATCAACTGCATTGGCAGTGCTGGCTGCATTTGTTGAATTGAATAAACCGGCACGGCCAAGACCACCCTGGTTACTTTGTAAGTTATTAGCAGTGTTTGTAGCATTTGTTTGTTGGAAGAGACCGGCACCATTGGTACCTGAGCTGATGGCACGAACAGCCCAACTGGCACCTGTACCATTTGTTTCTGCACGAACAGCATCTGAAGTGCTGGCAGTATTGGTTACTTCAAAGAAACCACCGCGGCCTGTGCTGCTGTTACCATATACACCCACACCTGAAGTGGATAAACCAAACACACCAAATCCGGATGCAGACTGCCCATGTACACCGATACCACTTGGAGTAGTACCATACACACCCCAGCCGCTTCCGTTCTGGCTACCATACACACCTATTCCTAATCCACCAGTACCATTGTTGATACCTCTTACCCCGCTTGAAAACCCACCGGCTGTTGTAGAGGTTACGGTACCAGTAATCGCAAAAGCATTGTTAGCTTGTGAGTTTGTTAATCCTTCCAAGGCAGTGCTGCCAGTCCCAACACCTGAGTTGGTCACTTTAAACAATGTTCCTGCATCTGCCTGTGTTTTATTAAAGGGTAGTACCAGGTCATTGGATAATGATGAATACAATGAATAAGGAACTGAAGCCAATTGTGCTGTTCCGATATTGATAAATGTTGTTCCACCATTAGGGTCTATTTCCACCTGGATGAATTTAGTATTCACCCCCCATACTACACCAGCAATGGTTCCTGTTACATTGCTTGCACCGGCACTACCTACCTGTACATTAAACAAACCAAAGGGGTTGGTTACAGTTGTTCTTGATTCCTGGTACACGGTCGGACCCGCAGCTGCTCCATCATGTATGGTCAATCTCAACGTTATCGTTTTATTGATCAGTACATTTCCCACAGAGTTTCTGGCTACACCCTGGTAATTAAATATACCGGGGGATGGACTCTGAGCAATCGCTGAAACAGCTGCAAGCAGTACTATTGTCAGTATTGATAATATCTTTTTCATGTTTCTGTTTTTATTTGTTAATTATGG
>JBEBIF010000646.1:0-1545 GCA_040080515.1 Chitinophagaceae bacterium
GGATAATTACTCCGCCCAGCTCATTACATAATCCTGGTTTTCAATTTCCAGGGCTTGCTTTGTCAGCATCAGCGGACGAAACGTATCCACCATCACGGCCAGTTCTTTTGTTTCCTTTGCACCGATACTTTTTTCCACTGCGCCAGGATGCGGGCCGTGTGGAATGCCGGCTGGATGCAGGGTTATCATTCCTTTGGTGACATGCTTGCGGCTCATAAATTCACCGGCCACATAGTATAATACTTCATCACTATCAATATTACTGTGATTATACGGGGCCGGTATGCCCTCAGGATGATAATCATAAAGGCGTGGCACAAAAGAGCAAACCACAAAAGCATTTGTCTCAAATGTCTGATGTATCGGCGGCGGCATATGTACCCTGCCAGTGATAGGTTCAAAATCATGAATAGAAAAAATATAAGGATAGCAGCATCCATCCCATCCGATCACATCAAACGGGTGTGTACCATAATGCAGACCATACAGCATCCCTTTCTTTTTAGCTTTGATAAGAAAGTCGCCTTTCTCATCAATTGTCTTCAGGTCCTGCGGCGGACGGATATCCCGTTCGCAATAAGGCGAATGCTCCATCAACTGACCAAACCGGCTCATATATCGTTTGGGAAAACGCAAAGGCGAAAAGGATTCAACAATAAACAAGCGGTTCTTATCATCATTGAATTCTATTTGATATATCGTTCCTCTTGGCAGCACAATATAATCGCCATAGCTGAACGGCAATTCCCCGTACTGAGTTTTCACTTTACCGCTTCCTTCATGCACAAAGATCATTTCATCTGCATCTGTATTCTTGTAATAATAATCCGTCATGCTTGTCTGTGGTGCGGCCAGCACTATATGGCAATCGCTATTGACCAGCACCGGCACCCGGCTTTGCAAATAATCTTTTACCGGTTTTATATTAAACCCTTCCAGGCTGCGGTGCTTCAGCATTTTTTCTTCTGCCACCACCGGGCTTACATCTATTTGCGGTTCTGTTTTGATGATCTGTGTAGGCGGATGAGTATGGTATAATAAGGCATAATCATCGCTGAATCCTTCAGTGGAAAATAATTGCTCGCTGTACAAACCGCCATCCGGTTTTCGAAACTGGGTGTGCCGTTTGTGCGGAATGGTTCCGAGTTTATAATAATGAGGCATAGAATTATTTTTGATTTTAGATTGCAGATTTAAGAATGACATTAGTTGGTCATCGACATTACTACTATCAGCTGCTGTCCCCGCCGCTGGCGGGGCTCTTCATCGTCCCGTAATACTACTGAGCAAGACAAGGACGTCTCCGTTATTGTCGGGACAGTTCTAATGTGGCAAGCAGGAAAATGTATTTCCATTTGCGCTTGTCAATAAAATAAGTGAAGTTTCTGTGGAATGGCATTTCCAAATTTACAACTAAATTCATTGAACCAATGACAAGGATCGGTTTAATATCAGACACCCACGGCTACCTGGATGAAGCCGTTTTCAGGCATTTTGAGCAGTGCGATGAGGTTTGGCATATCGGGGATTTTGGGAGTATTGAGT
>JBEBIF010000647.1:0-1543 GCA_040080515.1 Chitinophagaceae bacterium
GTATTAAATTGGATACTTTAATCGATCAGGATAATGAACTCAGACAGCTATTTGAGGCATTTCGGCTTGGTATAAACTGGTCCCTTAAAGAGATAGAAAAAAGGTACCAGACTTTTCTAAAAAGCTATAAGGAAATTCCAAGAGATCAGCAGGTCGAGGGTATATGTCCTGCCTGCAGCAAGGAAGCTAAATTATCATATACTGACAGTGCAGGTAAGAAGGTTTGTATGTCCTGCGCCCGGCGATGCTACAGTGAATACACTGTTAGAAAAGAAATTTATGGTGTTGGGGATCGGCAGGTAGAGACCGACCTGAAATCTATTACCGAGGTACCTAACAAAACCCATTACACGATGATGTTCTCTCAGGCATATGCAATGTGGAGCTCTTACAATGCCTGGCGGAGCAAGCGCAATAAAGAGAAAGAAATGCTTTTGAACACTCTTGACGAATATGAACTATCAAGTGACAGGATATATTTAGAAGCGGCAAGGTTGGTAGAACAGAATGCTCAGGAGATCATAAGCTCAAACAAAAACATGTCCTGGAAACAGGCGAAAGCTCAAGCGTTCAAAGGAGTGTATTCAGCACACCCACAGGAAAAAAGAAAAAAGATTGAGCAGATGCACGATAAACTTATGGATATCAGGCGCCTATCGAGACCCATACATTTTCCTGAACTTAACGAATGCAGGACAGTAATGATGAGTTCCGGATTTGTGAACTGGGAACAGGGCAAACTGTACCTTACGTTGTTCCACAAAGGGCGCAAAGAGATCGGGTACTTCGGAAAAGAGTATCTGGCACAGTTCATACCAAAGATGGAAGAGGATAACAATGTGTACTGCAACCTGACAAAGAAGAATGGGGTATATTATCTGATGTATCCGCTGGCGATCGAGGTCAAGCAGCCTATTGATATAAATGAATGTGATCCTTTTATATTCATGACATCGCCAACAAAGGCGACGATAATTGGATATGATAGTGATGGCGCGATGCAATCTGTTAAGTGGTTCCCCACGGGGTTACTGGCATTCTCAAAGAGGCATTTCAAAGAAAAGCGAAAAGAGATAGGTTCCAGGCAGGATATCAGGGATGCAAGGCGCCACGGTCTGACCGGTACAGCGCGGGAGAATCATCATGAACCGATGCGTAAGATCAGGCGCAGAAAGAAGAAAATAAAGAGAATGGGAAGCACAGAAGCCAGGATGGTATCGTCATTCAATCATCAGCTCACCAGGGAAATGATAGATTATGTGATGAGCCAGTCTGAGAATCCTAAAATACTCATCTGGGATATTGGAAATGGTATTACCCAGAATTTCGGGAGATCTCTGAACTATCTCAAGTCCTTGTGGCCTGCAGTGCAGCAGCAGGAGTATTTGAAGCATAAAGCCATGCAGGTGAGCATACCTGTGGTCGAGATCAAATATAATAAATATAATGATCTTGTGTGCTCGTCCTGTGAAGCAAAACAGATAAACGAAAACGGCAGCGAGAAAAAGAAAAAGCCGATGAAAGTGATCACCCAAATGATTAA